>CAYHYP010000001.1:0-38631 GCA_964360925.1 uncultured Gammaproteobacteria bacterium
ACGCTTTTACTATTTTAATAGTAGGAGTTTGGCTTTCCAAAATGGTTTTGGCTAAGAAATTTATTTATAAACACACTTTTTTGGAAATCCCCTTACTTTTATATTTAGGCTCGCATATTTTATCCACGGCCTTTAGTATAGACCCGCACATTAGTATTTGGGGATATTATTCCCGCTTTCATGAAGGTTTGCTCGCGTCATTATCATATATTATTTTATATTTTGCCGCCGTTTCAAATTTAAATAAAGAGGATGTTAAAAAAATATTTTTGGCTTCTTTTGCTTCGGCCACAATTATTTCCATATGGGGGGCTTTGGAACATTTTGGGCATTCCCCTTCATGTTATTTGGTCACCGGAAAATTTGGAGTGGATTGTTGGGTTCAGGACGTCAAAACCCGGGTTTTTGCCACTCTTGGCCAACCAAATTGGATGGCAGCATACCTGTGCGTACAAATCCTAATTCTTATTGGATTTGTGCGCAAATTTAAAATTTTAAATTTTAAATTTAAAATAGATTCTATCACTCACTCCGTTCGTTCCAGAATGACGTTTTTATTCTTAATTATTTTATTTATTTCCGCTCTAATTTTTACCAAATCCCGTTCGGGATATGCGGGACTTGCCGCGGGGTTGGGAGTGCTTACTCTTTTGCTTTTAAAAATCAGCAACAAAATTAAATTATTTTTAGTTATTGCGGGTTTAATTTTAGTTTCAGTTTTTGGTTGGAATTGGTACCAAAATCTCCCGGCCCCGGGTCCCGGAGTAACAAATTCCGAAGCCATCAGAAAACCTGTCTGGGAAGGGGCCGTAAAAATTTGGCAGAGATATCCGGTTTTTGGCAGCGGGGTGGAAACTTTTGCTTATTCATTTTATCTGGACCGTCCGGCTTCTAAAAATTTGGATTCCGAATGGGATTTTCTTTACAACAAAGCCCATAATGAGTATCTAAATTTACTTGCAACGACGGGAACGGTGGGAATAATTACCTATCTAATTGTCATTGGAACATTTATTTCGTGGGCACTCCGTCATTCGTCATCCTGGAGGGAGCCAGAGCGACCGATAGGATCTATTAAGAGAAAGATTCTATCGCCCTTCGGGCTCCAGAATGACGTAAGTATTTCGCTCCAGCATGACGCTTTATTTGCCGCATGGGTTTCAATTTTAGTCACCAATTTTTTTGGTTTTTCCATTGTCATCATTGGGTTATATTTCTTTTTAATCCCTGCATTCTGTGAAATACTTTCTGATTAGTTTAATATTTTTAACCGGGCTTTTTCTGGAATGGAATTTATATTTGCGTTGGCAAGCGGATATTTCCTATAACACCGGCAAAACTTTGAATGCCGATCAAAAAATGCTGGATGCATATCCATATTTAAATAGTGCCGTTGACGCTGTTCCGGACGAACCGACTTTTTTAAACGAACTTGCCTACAATCAAGCCGTTTTGGCGTCAGCCATTTTTGCTCAAACAAAAGAAGCTACTACTGTCGCCCAATTAACCCAACTCGCGATTGAAAATTCCAACAAAGCCGTCTCCATTTCTCCCAACTCTTTGCCTTTTTGGAAAGACCGTTTAAAAATATTTTTCCAACTCTCCTCCATTGACGAAAAATATAATTCGGAAGTATTAACGGCCATAAACAAGGGTGAGACCCTTGCACCTACTGATGCTAAGGTACATTATCTTAAGGCATGGATTTTGGAGCGGGCGGGAAAAACCGAGGAAGCCGTAAAAATATTACAGGAAACTTTAGTTTTAAAACCTGATTATTATGACGCAAAAATTCTTTTGGAAAAAATAGAAAAAACACAAAAATGATTAAAAAAATTTTAAAAATATTTCGCCTTCCGGAACAAACAATTGCCATTGTTCCGTTTTTATTTGGAGCTTTAGACAGCCATTTTTATAATTTACAAACTTTACTGATTTTGGGTATTGGTCTGATTTTACTTTCCGTTTCTTTTTTTGTCATCAACGAATATGTAGATTCTTTTGACACCGATAGGTCTAATATCCGCAAAGAAAATACTTTCAATTTTTTGGCAAATAGAAAATTGATTTTTGGACTTTTTACAATTTTAACAATTGCCGGAAGTGCCATTTTTATTTATTACAAACTTTATCTTCCCCTTCTTCTTATATTATTTTTTGGAAATTTTTATTCTGTTCCTCCTTTGCGTTTTAAATCACGTTTTCCCTGGGATATGATCGCCCCGATGATTGCCTGGGGAGTTCCCTATTCTTTGGCCTATTCACTGCAAGGGCTTCCATACGCTTCTATGCTAAACGTTGGCGCCATTTCTTTTGCTCTTTTTGGAATTCCAATGCAGGGCATTCATTATCTGGCCGACGGCGAGGCGGATAAAAAGGCCGGGGTTTCTAATTTTTGTACCGTCATGGGCTACCGCAATTTTTTACGGCTTATTGACAAAATTGCCATTGGTGCACTTTTGGGCTTTGTATACCTGGTTTACCGGAATGAACAATGGTGGTATTACCCGGTTATTTTGGCCGGAATTTATGAACTTTTAATTATTGGTTACGCCAGGGCAGCCATTTATTTTCCCAATTTTTCAAAACTGCATTCCATCGCCAATCGGTCGTATGCCAAAGGAATAAAAGTTTTTCTTCTTATAGTTATCTTTCAAATATGGGTAATTCTAAAAATTTCAGGGAAAATTTAGCCTTTGTAATATCGCGTGTATTAGGCCCCTTACCTCTTATCTGCCTTCTTTGGCTCGTGGTGGCTGTTAAAAGCGGCATTGGTTTTTATAAAGCGATTTGGGTTTATCCTGTAATTTTTATTTTTACTATTGCCTTCCCGGTTTTAGTAACTACTTATCTGATTGCCACAAAAAGGGTTTCCGGAATAGAATGGAAAAATATTAATGAAAGAAAAAAATATCTCCCGCCGATTATGGTTTTCTCACTACTCATATTGAATTTTTTAACATACCTTTTAACTGATCAGACCACTTTTCATTTAGGACTTTTTCTTTCCGGAGTGATGATAATAACCGTTCTGTTTTGGATTTTTAATAAAAAAATCAGCGCCCATATGGTCGTGTCAGTGGTAGTTTTTTCTGCAATAAATTTATATTTTCATCTACAATTTCTGTGGGTTTTTCTTTTGATTATTCCGATTTTTTGGGCCAGATTAACTTTAAATATTCATTCCAAAAAACAGCTCCTCGCCGGAATTTTTATACCTTTAATTTATATTTTTCTGGGGCTTCTTCTTTTTGGCTGGCCGAGAGTCCCATAGCGTGTTACACTATTAATATGTTAAGAAAATTTGTATTTATTATTTCTATAATGAAAAAAATATTTTTGAAATCATTTTTATTTGCCGTCTTTATCATTATCTCTGGTGTATATTTTGCATCTCAAATATCAGCAGCCGAATACCCCCTTTCATCGCTTGATGGAAAAGTAAAAACAGTATTTGACAGTAAATTTGGAGGGGGTATCACCAAAATCTATGATTTTGACAACTTGGGTAATCAAAATCTTGTTTTGGATTCTCAAGCAGGAGCCATGTTTCAGAATGCTTTTTGGCTTGATCCCAAACATCTTAATCCTCCGTGGCCAGCGGGGTGTGCCGGTAATAATGACCAGTTGTGGAGCAATCCTACACAAGCGGGGTATATTTTTGATGGTTTGGCGGGAAACCCAATTGGAGTTTTTGGAATTACCAATACTGCAGATCCGAAAGAATTTATCCGTTTAGAAGAGAACGGCAACAAGATTCACTTTAAATCACGATTTATTCGCTATGATTTTTGTTCTGGGCAAGCAACCACTGATTCACAAAAAGACTGGGATACTAATTTTTATGTTGAACAATGGGCAAGTTTTAGCCCTCAATTTTCACACACCCTTGTTTTAAAAACAAAAATTTCATATGAGGGTGACTATTCCCAATGGGAGAACAGCGATACCGATACGGTGCACAACGGCCATCCAGTAACTAAACAGTGGCCTATTATCTTTGGTTTGAACTTGACACGAATTGCTTACATAAAAAATGGGGTTAAAACATTTGAATCAACTACCGATCACCATTTCGATCCTGATGGGAATTGGGCAGCCCTCCTTTCAAGTACAAAAGATACGGGTATCGGAATGATACTTGATGGTAAAGTTGTTCCCCGGCAGGGTGGAAAATTCGGAGGCGGTATAGGTTCAGGAAATCAGCCGGGTCATGGGGTTGTAAATTGGGGGTTTCTTTATCCCGGTCCCTGGCTTGATCTTAAACAATTTGGTACGTTGGTAAATGTTACTCCTGACGGTTGGGGAGGATACGCATATAAACCCGAGGGATATTTTGAGTGGACTGCTTATTACCCAATCGGAAGCCTAAGCATGATTGAACAAGTAGCTAATACCATAGCTGCATCTCCCCTCCCCGGCGTGACTATTTCCAATTTGCGTTCCCTTTTTCAAAACTTTACAAATATTTTTGATTATAATAATTTGGTGGGGAATTTTGGGAAATAAAATGAAACAAATTAAAAGAGAAATTGTTTATGCCTTTATTGACAGTCAGAATTTGAATTTGGGAATTCAGGATCTTGGATGGCGGCTTGATTTTAAAAAATTCAGAATATATTTAAAAGATAAATTTCGGGTTTCGAAGGCAATTATTTTTATCGGATATCTTAAGAATAATGAAGAGCTTTACAAAATGCTTCGTAATTTTGGGTACGAATTGGTTTTTAAACCAACTGTTAAGGATAAGTTTGGCAAAGTGAAAGGGAACGTTGATGCGGAAGTGGTTTTACACTCGGCAAATATTGAATATAACAATTATGACAAAGGAGTTTTTGTTTCCGGCGACGGTGACTTTTTTTGTCTGTACGAATTCTTATTGAAGAAAAACAAACTCGGAAGAATTTTAATTCCAAATAGAAATTCAGAATCGTCGTTACTTATAAAATTTCAGGATTATAAAATATTCTTGTTTAGAGATCGGGAGAAATTGGAGTTTAAAAATAAAAAGCGGGAGGCGTAGCTATATGACACGTAGTCATATGGTCGTATTCTCCCTCGTGATTAGCTCTATTATATAGTACTTGGCAAGTAAGTCAAGAGGATATGTGCCGGATGTAACTTAACAAAATAATGAAAAAAATATTATTATTTATTTTATTTTTTATTCTTATATCCCCACAACCAGTTTTGGCCTCGGTTGTTACCAATCGCACCGACGGCATCGCTCTTTTTAACAGCCAGCCATTTTTCCCCGTGGGGTTGTTTTATTGGTTTCCCAATGATAATCCCGCAGTTCCCACCGACCACTCCGGACAAATGCAAACTTTAAAAGACACTGGTTTTAATACGGTTTTTTTGGGAGGCAACAGAACTGATATATCTTATTTGGACCAGGCGCAGAATTTAGGATTAAAAGTGGTTAATTATAATGGTATATATAATAGTGATGCCAACTATATAAAAGCGATTGCTAATCACCCTTCTCTTCTTGCCTGGTATGGAATTGACGAACCAAACTCAATTAATCTTTGCAACTGGAACCCAACAACAAAAACCTGCTCTTTTAACGATGCAAATCCAACCGTGAGTAATTTAACAAATAAATATAACAGTCTTTGGTCAAACAATATTAACAACCATCCCATTTGGACAATTTATTCCATGGGGGAAACTAACGAACAGATTAAAGCCTGGCACGAGTTGAGTAAATCATCTATTGGAGGAATTGATATCTATCCCGCAGTTTCGCAATTTACAAATTTCTGCGTTAAGAAAAATATTTCCTGTGTTGGAGAAATGACTGACAAAGTGGTTGCTGCTCTTGGCAGCAATAAACCTGTTTGGATGGGGCTGCAGGGATTTACGACTTCACCTGAAGGCTATGGAGGAATCCCGCCTACATTAACTCAAACCCGTTTTATGGCTTATGATTCAATAGTCCACGGAGCAACGGGAATTTTTTGGTGGGATTATGATTTAAAAACTACTGATGATCTTTGGCGCAGTTTAAAACTTATGGTCACGGAATTGACAGATTCAAATATTAATCCTGCTTTGTTAGGAATCAATCGAACAATAACACAAAGCGGTCCGGTGAAAATATTATCAACTGCTGATGTCTCAGGGAAATATAAATATAAAATTGCCGTCAACGAAACAACACAACCCGCGGGAAACTATTCTATTTCCGGTTTTGCCCCCAATGCGGATGTTTTTGTTTTGGTGGAGAACCGCTGGCTCAAAGCTGATAACACAGGAGCTATCAATGACCGATTTGAGGACTGGTCCGTTCATCTCTACCGTCAGGAAATAATAAATATTGTGGACATTTCCGCCCTGCGTTCTCTCTTGCAAAACTTTACCACTATCTTTGACTATAATATTTTAGTGGGGAATTACGGACGGTAAACTTGACAAAATGCGGTTTCAGTTATAACATAATATTATGCAAAGACTGAATTTGTTTAAGGTTCAACAAATACTTGGGAAGACCATATTTACCCATCAGGATTTGGTGGCCGGTTTTGGAGTAAATAAGAGGGCGGTTGAGGCCTTTTTATCTTACAATTATCGAATGGGCAAGATTCAAAGGGTTCGTCGCGGTTTGTATTTTTTTACCGGTGAAACTATAGATACGTTTTCACTTGCCAACGTGATTTATGCCCCATCATACATTTCTTTAGAAACGGCGCTATCTTTTTATGGACTGATTCCGGAAGTTGTGTATAGCGTGACTTCAATTACGACAAGAACAACAAGGGAATTTGGTTTTAATGACATAAATTACAGTTACCAATCAATAAAAACGGAGGCTTTTACCGGATATGTACCGATAGATAGAGATGGTATAAAAATTCTTATGGCTACCCCCGAAAAAGCCCTCGCGGATTATTATTATTTTGTATCTTTAGGAAAGAAAACGGCAAATGATAGAATTAATATTGACAAAATAGATAAAAAAATTCTTAAAAATTATTTATCTTTATATGATCGACAAAAATTACTTGCAAACTATTGCCATTAAAAACCAAACGACTTTTGATAATATTGCCAGAGAGTATCTTCAGCAATTATTTTTATCAATCTTCTATCAATTGCCGGGGAGCGAGAAATTTTTATTTAAAGGCGGGACCGCCTTACGCCTTATTTTTCGATCCCCGCGGTTTTCCGAAGACATCGATTTTTCGGTGACAGGCGAGATTTCGACATTTGAAAATATTCTCATAGATGTTCTTGAAGAACTTAAAAAAAATGACATCGATTGCCAATTAATAACCGCAGAAAAAACTACCGGCGGGTATATTGCAAAAATCTCGGCAAAGTTATACGACCAAAAATTTACCATATTATTTAATCTTTCTGAAAGAAGGAAAAAAACAGATAAAGGGGAGAGGAACACCATTACCGGGGATTATTTTCCGGCGTTCCCGGTTTCAATTTTAGAAAAAAAGAGTCTGATAAACGAAAAAATTGAAGCGCTTTTAATCCGTTCCAAGCCGCGTGACTTTTTCGACCTCTATTTTATTTTAAGATCAAATCTCTTATCAACCGCCGGGAAGGGAATTTTAAAAAAAGTTATCCCGGTCTTACAAAAAACTAAACTTGATTTTAACCGGGAACTAAAAGTCTTTTTACCGAAATCCTACTGGCCCGTCATCAAAGATCTTAAAAGATTGTTGATGAATGAGATTGAATGAAAAAAATAATAATATTTTTGATTATAATATCTTAGTGGGGAATTATGGGAAACTTTAAGTCTATGCTAACAACCATTCAATTACCGGTTTGGCGGGGGAATTGCCGTCGAGACCAATCTCTTTATCAAGATACAAAACAACCCCTTTGGAATCAAGATGTTTTTTGACAAGCTCTAAATTGCCAAACTCCCGTTTTGAATTATTTTCATTTAAGGACAGGCACACTTGAAAGGCCAAATAGTGGTCATCTTTATTTATTAAAAAATCGACTTCATAACCGTTTTCTTCCTGCCCAAAATAAATATTCTCCCGACCATATCTTCTTACTAATTCATTGTAAACCAAATTTTCCAGCCTTTTTTCCTTATTTTCTTCCCGTCCCGGAATAAAAATATTGTCGACCAAATAGTATTTAGCCGTCCGGTTAAAAACCCTGCTTAATTTGTAATCAAATTTGGTAAGTTTCTCCAAAGCATAGGCACTTGTCCAGTAACGCAGGTAATTTTCAATGGTAGTGGGGGCCACCGATAAACCCTGTTCTTCAAGCCGTCCCACAATCCGGCGCAGGGAAAGGGTCGAAGTGATATTCCCGCGCACGAACGAAAAAGTTTCCTTGAGCAGATTTACATTATCAATGTTATATCTTTTAATAATGTCATCAAGAATGATTTTTTGGACAAGACCCTCGCTATAATTTGCCGCCAGGGAATCTTTAAGGTTAAATTGTTCACAAAGGCCGCCGCGTTGAAGGTAAATTGCAAAAGCTGAATCAATGGCACTTTTTTGGGAGTAATAATCATTGTGATCCAATTTTAAATATTGCAGATATTCAGTGAAACTAAACGGTTTTACTTCAAGGTTGAGGCTTCGTCCGGAAAGGCTGGAACTTAATTCTCCGGACAAAAGTTGGCTATTGGAACCGCTGATGAAAATATTGTATTTTCCCTGTTCATAGAGAGTGCGAACCAGCTTTTCCCAGTTTTTCACCATCTGGATTTCATCCCAAAAAATATAGATTGGCTTGTTGACGTTCGCCAATTCTCTTAAATAAATTTCCCAAATATGGCGCAGATCGCTTACGGTTTTAATATTTTGCAACAAATCATTTTCGAAATTGAGATAAAAAATATTTTCCACGGCAAGCCCTTTTTCAATTAGGGATTTAGAGAGCATTTTAAGAAGAAATGACTTGCCGGAACGGCGAAATCCCACAACCGCCTTAATGAGCCGACTTTTACTGCCTTGGGAAAGCCAAGAAAAGTAATCATTTCTGGAGACCGGCACGGTTGTGCCAAGATCACGAGATTCAGCTATGGCCTGTCTTAATTCTTGTACGGAAATCATAACTTGATGTTATCATCTTTGTACGACACTGTCAAGCATTTATTTGCTATACTTAATCAGATGAAAAAAATATTTTTAATTTCGCTTGTATTGACAACTACTTTATTCCTTAGGCCGAAAACAATTTTTGCTGAAAACGTGATGCTTCTTATTTTTAATCCGGTTATTGAATCTCAAAACAACCAAAAACTTAGTCAGTTTTTAAATTGGAGCGATCCCGATCAATTGACACAACAATATATTCTTGATGTCAAAGATTCAAGCGGAGGAATAGTTAATTATCAGATTACTAAAAAGTTGGAAGTTGACGGCTTCCCCGTAAAGGCTGACGGATTTAAATACTCTGATGAGACGTATTTAGAATGTTGGCGTGATCACTCCAAATGTCACAGTTCAGACAGTGTGGATTACTACAAAATTCTTTCGGATTACGATGTTTGCGGAAAAAGAAACCGGGATGAAATCCATGAACTTTGGATTTTTGGCGGTCCTTGGTTTGGTTATTGGGAGGCGGTTATGGCCGGCCTGGGAGCTTTTTGGACAAACGCCCCTCCCCTATATAACTCTACGTGTCAAAAACAACTGCACATTATGGGTTTTAGCTATGAACGGGGTGTTTCTGAAATGCTTGAAAATTTGGGCCATCGTGTCGAAGGAACAATGAGCCATTTATACAATGGCTGGGCTTTTGGATATGGCCCACCATCAACCCAGTTACCCACCTCATTAACTAATTGGGATAAATTTAGCGCTAAAGAATACGATCCGGGGGTAATAGCCGGTTGCGGATTTATTCACGGTAGTTTGAATACCCCTAATTATAACCCGAGTAATTATTGGAGCTATGATTGGGGAAACACTAACTTTGTGCAAAGTACTTGCAACGACTGGTTAAATTTCCCTAACCTCACAAGTCAAACAGAAACAATCAATTGTCAGGCTTGGAACTGCACAGGATACGGTTTTAAAAAATGGTGGTTTAACCACATCCCTCGCTATGAAGGTAAAACGGATGGTAAATGGAATAATTGGTGGCGCTATATTTTGGATTACGAAGAGGCCACTAAAGTAGTGAACATTTTAGATCTGCGTTCCCTATTACAGAGCTTTACTAATATCTTTGACTATAATAAACTAGTGGCAGATTATGGAAAATAAAAAGAAACTAATTTTTTCCGTTCTTGGGTTGCTTCTGCTTACCGGTGGGCTGATTGCCGCCATCTTTATAGTTGGAAAACAGATAATTTTCCAAAACAAAGCCTTTACCGAAACCGGAACAGCAACTTTAACGGTCTCCCCTTCTTCCGGCACAAAAAACGTCGGAGATATTTTCCCTGTAAATTTTAAATTTGCCACTGTGGGAGCCACCGAAAATGGAGTTAGCACAGTTCAGTTTGTCTTTAGTTTCCCCTCGAATTTAGATCTGGTTAACTCTTCAGGAAACCCGGTAAATCAATTAACGATTGATCCCGCTTTTACCACAACAGGAACAAAATGGACTTTCCCATTTAACACAGTTACCAGAAGTGCCGGAATAGTTACTGTTCAATTTAGCGGAATTTATAGCGACACCGTTGGCTATATGACAGCCATACCGCTTACCCTTGCCACTGCCCATCTAAAAGCAGTTTCTTCCGGTGTAGCGAATTTTACTTTTGACCCGGTAAACACCGTTATTTTGACCAAGGGCTATCCCACTCAAGATATCCTAAAAACACCGGATTCTGTTTCTTTTACCATTTCTTCCGGCACAACCTCGGGTGTGGGGAAATTTGTATTTCCGGCAACGGCTACTATTCCCGTCGGTGAAACGCCAACACCGGTTCAAGTAAAACTTAATACCGGCAATGTCCCCGTATCTTCGTTATCTTTTAGATTAAATTATTCTTCTTCTGCACTTGAGACAATAAATATTGTCCCGGATATTACTTTGGCGGGTTCTGCCGATTGGGCATTTCCGGTCAAAACTATTACCCGATCCGACGGAGTGGTGACAATTGATTTTGCCGCAATAAATTCAAATATTGCCGGTTTTACATCTTCTACCGATACTATTCTGGCGACCATTAACTTTAAGGCAAACAGTATTCCCATCACCAATCCCGTTATTCTTTCTTTTGATGCTACCAAAACCAGCATTTTATCTAAAGCCTCACCCCCTGTGGAAATACTGCAAACGCCCACCAGCCTTTCTTATACTATTGTTGCTGCTGCCCCACTCCCCCCAACCCTAAGTTTTGGTTTTAAAGTTCAAGGAGTGACGACTGCCAATATTACAAAAACTTTCACTGTAACCGTTAAGGGGACAACAACCTCGGATATTAGTCAGACACTTACCAGTGGCGCCAACGGCGTTTTCAGAGCTACCAACGTGACTATGCCCAACGTTGGAACAGCCGTTAATATTTTTGTCAAAAGTTCAAATACTTTAAAGAAAAAGCTTGGCTCCGTAAATTTAATTCCCGGACCAAATATTGCTCCCGTTGCTTGGGAAAGCATTGCCCTACTGACCGGTGACTTTGACAGTAACAATATCTTTAATATCACCGATATTGCCAAAATGCTGCAAAATTATACAGCTCTTTCAACTCCTGTCACTACGGCGAATGGTTTTGGGATATACGATGCAGACAATGACGGTAATTATGCTCTAAAAGATCTTGCTATTATTTTGAGTAATTTTACAGACTTAAGTAAACCTGGTGACTAAAAAAATATTATTATCAATATTGAGTCTGTTTCTCCTGGTGGTGGGTTTGGTTGTGTCCAGTTTACTCGTTTACCGTCAGGTTAATTTAAGATCTAAGGCTACCGTCAACGGAGTTACCTTGTCTTTGGCTTCCGGCAAAACCACGGTAAATCCGGGTGAATCTTTTGATGTTGTCATCAATTTAAACAATACGACCACCAATAAAATTACCGCCGCAAGTGTGTTTTTAACTTACCCTTCAGATAAATTAACCTTGACTTCAATTACCCCCGGAGCATTTTTTTTGGCGAGCTACAACAGTGCAACCACGGAAATGCTTAATAAAACGGATATTACTACTGTCGGAGTAGGAAAATTACTTATTGGAGTCCCCTGCACTATTTCTTCCCCTTGGGTTTGTTACCCCCAAACAACGGCCGCCGGACAAGTAGCCACTTTTAGATTTCAAGTTAAAACCACTGCTGCTGTGGGAAATGTAACGATTGGTTTTGACGACACAAATACAGCCATATCCGCTTTAGACTCTGCCGGGAATGCTATTCCTACCAGCATCTTGTCCGGGAAGACCCCTGTAGTCATTACCATCAAGTCCCCAGAAATTACCCCCGCAACTTTGACGTTTAGTTTCAAACTACTGCAAAATAATAACACTGTAGCCAGGACAGCCGATGTTTTGCTAAAAAGCAGCTCTCAAACATTGTCATTTACAAACATTGCCCTAACAGGAAATAACGGGGTCTTTAGCCCATCAACACCTATTACCTTAACCGGTATAACCGCCGGGACAACATATGACGTTCTGGTAAAAGTACCCGGCTATTTACGAAAGAAGATTGGCACTACCGGTACTACTACCTGGAATAACATCCTGCCTCTGGCCGGTGATTTTGACGGCAACAATATTCTTAACATCCTTGATATAGGTAATATCTTAGGGTTGTATAATGCAATTAGTGTCTCGGTAACCGCGGTAACCCGGGTTTATGATCTTGACGGTAACGGCGTCATTAATATCTTAGACGTAGCCAATACTATAGCCAGCTATACAGCTATATCGGTTTTGGGAGATAATTAAAATATTATGAATCTTATTTCTGCCCTATTTTTAGCGGTAACAACTTTTTTCCAAAGTATATTTGGGATAGAAACTCCACCTCCGCCGATTGTTAATACTATTAGAGTATATCTTGTTCCTACTGCCACCGATTTGGAAATTCACATATCAGGTAGTAATCAAAATCTAAGTGCCATTGCTGTCAGGCTGGTTTATCATTACTCAAAAACCCCAAGCGGAATAACCATTACTCCAAACGCGCTTTTATTTAAAGATAATTGGAATTTCCCGGTTAAAAAAACTATTGTCAACGCCGCCCAAAAAGCGGTAACTTTAGATTTAGCTGCGGTGAATATTAGTACGACCGGGTATCTTTTAAATTCCGATCTCTTGTTGGCCAAAATTAACTCTTCTGCCGGATTGGATCAATTCTCGTTTGATCAAAAGGAGACAAAAATTTATGGTAAAAACACAAATGAAATCCCTCTTATTTTTAACTGATGGAAACAAATATGAAACGGAATATTATCATCGGCATAGTTATTTTTATCTTCCTGGTCGGGGGTTTGGGTGTGGGTTTATTTTTGGTAAATCAAAAACAGGATGTTCGCAGTAAAGCATCAACTGATATAGGAACTGCCATCATTAACCTTTCCCCCACCACGGGAAACATCACTGCCGGTAGTTCATTACCAATCACTATATCCCTTAACCCCGCCGGAAATGTTATTTCTGCTTTTGCTATCCGGATAAATTATTCCTATTCCGGAACAATTCCCGATCTTACCGCGGAAAATTTTCAAATTAGCCCGGCGCTTACATCCGGCGGAGATTGGACTTGCCCGGTAAAAAAATTTACTGCCGCCGGTGGAAAAGCCAATATAGACATTGCTTGCGCGAATACCAGCACAACCGGATATTCCGGCAGTGGAGTCATTAATTTAGCCACAGTTTCTTTGACCGCCACTGCCTCTGCGGCCAACAACACTTACACTTTGGCCTTTGACCCAAAAGAAAGTATCATCACTAAAAAATCAGACAGTTTAGATATCCTTCTTACTCCTAACAGTCGTGGGACTTACACTGTTTCCGGCACGAGTATTACTCACAAGTATTCCTGCAACACTGCCGGCACTTGTGTCCAGAATGATGCCACCGGCACTTATACAAATGCTAATTGCAATAACAGCTGTACTCCTCCTCCCCCGCCACCGGTAGTACCACCTCCGGTAACACCACCACCCACCACCCTACCCGTCACCGGCAATCCTTTCTTGACTTTTGGTTTGGCAGTAGTAGGCGTTATTGTCTCTTTTTCCTCGCTTCTTTTACTCAAGCGCTAAATGCGTTAAAATCAAGCAATGTATCCGATTGTTCAAGCACCGAATGAAATTTTGAGAACCCCGGCTGTGCCGTCTAATTTAACGCCGGAAAAACTTAAAAAAATAATTTCTGAAATGACAAAAACTCTTTTGGCGCAGAAAGATCCTGAAGGAGTGGGATTGGCGGCAAACCAAGTGGGACTTCCCTACCAAATTTTTTTGGCCCGATTTACTACTAAGAAATCCGAACCTGTCCGTGTTTTCATCAATCCTAAAATTATTGACCATAGTGAAGAAATTCAAGAAGAAACAAAGAATTCTCCTCTTGAAGGTTGTCTCTCCGTACCAAAATATTATGGAGTAGTGAAAAGATGGAAATGGGTGAAAATGGAATACCAAGCACCACCGTCATCCTGGAGCCACGCCGTTCGTCATCCTGGAGCGAGTGAAACGAGCGATAGGATCTATCCTGGTAAAAAGATTCTATCGCCCTTCGGGCTCCAGAATGACGCTGGGGTTTCGCTCCAGCATGACGACGAAATTTTAGAAACTAGAACCGAAACTTTTGAGGGGTTTCCGGCTGTGGTTATTCAACACGAAATGGATCATTTGAATGGGAAAATTTTTGTGGAAAGAATTTTGGAACAAAACGGCCAAATGTATAAAGTAACCGGAAAAGATAAAAAAGGCAAAGAAAAATGGGAAGAGGTAGAGCTGTAATTTATCATTTAACATTTATTATTTATCATTTTTATTCATGATCGCACTGTCCAAAAGTCAGGAATTAGAAAATAGAACGACAAAATTTAGTATAAATTTAGTAAATTTATGTAAGAAATTTCCAAGGGTTTTAATAACTCAGAATATTATTGAACAACTACTTCGTTCTGGAACAAGTATTGGGGCAAATTATCGAGAAGCAAACGGAGCATCAAGTAGAAAAGACTTTCGAAATAAAATATTAATTTGTAAAAAAGAATGTAAAGAAACTGAGTATTGGTTGCAGATGTTGGCAAATGCAGCTGATGATGATTTTGTCAGTAATAGTTGTAGGATATTGTGGAAAGAAACACATGAATTTAATCTAATATTCTCAAGTGCTGCTGCAAATACTAAATGTTAAATAAATGAAAAATAATAAATAAAAAATGAAAAATCAGAGGGTTGCATTTTTTGGAACATCAAAATATTGTTTGCCGGTTTTGGAGGCTTTGAAAAACCTGCCTGCCGGCAGGCAGGAATTGGTTCTTGTAATTACCCGCGAAGATAAACCTGTGGGGAGAAAACAAATTTTGACACCGTCTCCCGTTAAACAATGGGCAATTAAAAATGGAATTAAAGTAGATTCTAGCGGCGTAGCCGCGAGCTTGCTCATCGCCCCGCCAACGGCGGGGCTCCAGAATGACGAAAAAGTAGATTTGGCAATCGTTGCTGATTACGGAAAAATTATAAAACACGAAGTTTATGAAAAACCAAAACTGGGAACCTTTAATATCCATTTTTCAAAATTGCCGGAACTTCGTGGCCCCTCCCCAGTGCAATCAACATTGTTACGCGGTGACAAAACCGCTTGGATAACAATTTATAAACTTAAATATTATCCCGAACTGGAAATTAAAATGGATTCCGGTCCTATTTTATGGCAAAAAGAATATCCCATCCTACCCGACGACACCACCGAATCTTTGTATACCAGATTATTCCAAGAAATCGCCAAGGAAATACCGGAAATAATAAATTCTCTAGCCGCTTGCCGCTTGCCGCTAATTTCTCAAGACCACTCCAAAGCTACTTTTTGCAAAATGCTAACTAAGGATGATGGATTTATTGAATGGGATCTTTTGAAAAACAGTATGTATGTTGCATGTTGCGATCGCAACATGATACCTACATCTCGAGTTGAAAAATTATATAACCAATATAGAGCGATGTACCCTTGGCCGGGAATATGGACTATTAAAGATGGAAGACGAATGAAAATTTTGAAATGCCATTTGGAAAAAGAAAAAATTGTTTTGGATGAAATCCAATTTGAAGGAAAAACCCCGGAAAAATACAAAAACTAGGCAGTCAAAATGGGGCGGTAGCGAAATTGGGTTAAGCAACTGGCACAGGCGCGGACACGTTTGACGACTCCGTTTAAAACAACCTTCCCGCTGTGAAGATTAGGCAAGAAAATCTTTTGAGTTTTCGTAGCACGTTTTTCCCACTGTCCGCTATGATTATGCCGGATATTGTGTCCATATTGAACGCCTTTTTTGCAAATATCACATTGAGTCATAGCTTAATTCTACTTGAAAATGCCTTTTTTGTATAGTCCCCTGTTTATTTCTGCCACAATTTGTGGGCCCTGATAAACCATTCCCGTTATCATTTGAATCAAATTGGCTCCGGCTTTGAATTTTTCCAACGCATCCTGAACGGTAAAAACACCCCCGCAACCAATAATGACGCAATCTTTGCCGTATTTTCCGGAAACGTATTTTATTAATTTATTGGAACCTTCAAAACAAGGTTTTCCGGAAAAATTTCCCTTTAAATTTTTGATCATTTGAACTTCCGATTTATCAAGAAATTTATTATTACGGTCTTTTACCAAATTGGAAAAAATAAATCCTGCGGCACCATATTTTAAAGAAATTTTTATCAACGGATCCAAATTTTCCGGAAGGATTTCATTGGGCATTTTTACATAGATGGGTTTATTTACTTTTATTTTCTTAACCAATAATTCCAGGTTTTTGGGGAGGGTAAAATTTTCCGGCATGGCCGTATTTGGGCAACTGATATTTAACTCAAAATATTTGACGTAGTCTTTGTTTTTTAAATATTCAAAAGTATAAAGATAATCATCAATCGCCCGGTTAATAGAATTTATCTCCGGTAAATTAGATGCTCCGATACTTATCCCTAAAACAATATTTTTAAGATTTTTTTGGGAAAGACGCTCGTCAACTTTTATCACTCCTTCGGATTTAAAGCCCTTGTTTACCAATAAAGATTGAGAATTTGGCAAACGACCCAAACGGGGCTTGGGATTCCCCTCATAGGCTTTTGCTGTAACCGTACCAACAGTATTAAACCCAAACCCAATCTTATGCATTACTTGGGCCAAATGACCGTTATAGTCAAAACCTGCCGCCAAACCAACAGGGTTCGGAAATTTCATTTCCCCAAAAATTTTTTCTAAAGGAAAATTTTCCAGAGACTCACCTATTACGCTTATAAAGTTATGAACTAATTCCGCGTCAAACTTAAACAAAACGGGTTTAATAATTTTTTGGTAAATCATATGATATGATCTTATCATATGCTGATTTTGGAATTTGCAATACTAATATATTCCGTTATCCTCCACGAGATTGCCCATGGATGGGTGGCGGATAAACTTGGCGATCCTACTGCCAGACTAAAAGGACGTTTGACTTTAAATCCGATTCCACACATTGATCCGATGATGACTATCTTATTACCGTTGGTTTTAGTTTTAACCGGAAGTCCATTAATTTTTGGCGCCGCCAAACCCGTCCCCATAGACCCTTACAATTTCCGGGATCCGAAGAAAGATATAGCGCTAACTTCTGCTGCAGGGCCAATTACGAATATTTTAATTGCTCTTTTCTTTGCAATTTTAGCCCACGTACTGCCTTTAGATGTTTTTCTTTATGGAGCTTATATCAATGTTTTCTTGGCTATTTTTAATCTTTTACCCCTTCCCCCCCTTGACGGTTTTAAAGTAATTGGCGGTATTTTGCCCGACGAATACGCTCGTACTTGGCTTTCGTTTGAAAAACTGGGAATAACGTTTATAATAATCCTTCTACTGTTTTTCGGTCAAATTATCAATAATATCGTTTATCCAATCACAAGGACAATTTTGAAACTTATTTTGCCGACGTAGCTCAATGGCAGAGCAGCTGTTTTGTAAACAGCAGGTTGTCAGTCCGATTCTGACTGTCGGCTCCGAAATGCCTTCTCCTATTGCTCCCGAACTTATTTTTGAAAGTGATAATCCCCTCCGAGCCATGTCCATTTGGAATTCTTTTCCGTAAAATATGAGGTATAATTAAAAAACGCCGAGGTGGTAGAGCGGTCAAATACACAGGACTGTAAATCCTGCGCTCGAAAGGGCTACCCTGGTTCGAATCCAGGCCTCGGCACTACATATATTTTTTCTTTAACCGGATCGTTTCGCCGGAAAAATATTTCTTAATTTGCCCCCAATCAACTTTTCTAAACATCTTTGGCATTTCCGTTGTTTCAGTTTCCACAAAATAAGAAAGACCCAGCAAAAAACTGTATACTCCGGATTCAAAATTACCATATTTTTCTCGGTATATTTCCAGACAACTATCCAAAGAAATATTTTGATAATAAGATAATTCGTACAAATCAACAAAGTCTTTTTTGGTGCCACGATTCATAACTGCCCCTATTTTCATTGCCCCAATCTCTCTTGGGTCTAAAATTGGTATTCCCAAAAAATCATGTGTAGGAAATATTACGGGGTAAGAATAACGAAAAAGACTACAATGAGTTTGTCCATACGCCCAAAGAAGAGTATCGTCTGCAACTCTGTCCTCGGTATATTTTCCAAGTTTTTTAAGTTCAAAAGAAAGAGTCGGTTGGTGAAAAGATTTTGGGATAAAAAAATCCAAATCAACAGAAATTCTATGGCCAAAATGCAAAGCCAATGCTGTTCCCCCTGCCAAATATGTCCCCTTTGGCAAAGTGTTTGTTTTTCCTAGTATGGCCAGACACTCCTGCGCATCTCCCGGTAAGACTTTTGTAAACATAAAACCTGATTTTGGGGGATATTTAACACCAACTGCCAAAAAGTACCGACCCTCGGGCTAAAATCTCTTATTTTCGTAAACGTTTCTTTTACTAGTTTTTTGCCAAATTTTTTTTCTACCCAACGAGCCGCACTGGCATCACCTTTATCTAACATTCTTTGCACTACATAATACGGTTTTGTTGAAGGGTCAAATTTTTTTACGTCAATGTCCCAAAAAAGATGGCGAAACTCCGGAGGAATTGAATTTGGCAAATTCATGTCTATATTATACCTTATTTCTCATTGTTAAAAAAATTCAAAGTATCTTTAACTGCCTCGTTCCATTTTGGAACCATATTGTGATCTGCCCCCACGTACTCTTTATAAACTAATTTGAAATTTAAAATTTGAAATTTGAAATTAAAGTCGCGATTCCAACGAACCGGAACCCATTCGTCAGCTTCTCCCTGTTGAATAAATATTGGCGCTTTTATACTGTCTAAATATTTATCAAACGAATATTTATTGACGTCATAATCTTTTTCAAAATCAGCGGTGGCTTTTCTTAACCACAAACCTTCATCTTTATAACCGTCGGTATAATATAAAATGTTATATGGAAAAGATTTGGTCACCGGATTCCATAAAACCGTAGGAACCTGCCTACCGGCAGGCAAGATGGTTAATATTGTCAGAGCAATTTGCCCGCCATTGGAATGACCCCATAACATTAATTTACAACTGTCATCCTGACGAAGGTCAGGATCTCTCAACTTGTTTGAGTTAACACTCGCATTCGCGAGAGATGCTGAAACAAGTTCAGCATGACAGATTGAAGCTATTAAATCCATATTCGTGGTATACGTCAAAAATCTATTTTCAAAATCATCCCGATGGCCATCGGGATCAGATTCCCCATATCCCAAAAAATCGGGGGCAAAAGTGACATAACCGTTTTTTGCCAGAACCTCGGCAACTTTTTGGGTTCCAAAACCGGGAAAATATTCTCCCTCGTCTGCCGAACCATGAAGCAATAAAATTGCCGGTTTAACAGTGGCACTTTGGGTAGCTCCGTTTATTATTCCGGAAATTTTTTTGCCGTCGGAAGAATAATAAAATTTGTTGCCGGAAAAAGTAATCTCCGAAGGGATCCCTCCCCGTTTGCGTAAATTCTCTATCGTATATTTGTCCAGGGGTTTTTCAAAAAAGGGTTTGATTAAAGGAGAAGCCGGATATCTTTCTTTGAAATTTCCAAGCAAAAATATAACACTTACAATTATAATCGTAATTAATAAAATTAAAAATCCAACCAGCCACTTTTTCATAAGATAATATTATCATATAATCTCCTTACGGAGATTGCGGTCCTCTCCCGATGGACATCGGGATGCGGGCCTAAATCTATTTAATGCGCCGGGATGGCTCAGTGGCAGAGCGTCCCGCCGATGGCGGGAAGGTCGAGGGTCAATTGAAAAGTTATTAACAGGCCGCCGTGGCTCAGTGGTAGAGCATCTTCTTGGTAAGAAGAGGGTCATGAGTTCGATTCTCATCGGCGGCTCAATAATGGCTCGGTGCAGTCCGCCACCGCCTTTGGCGGGGTAAAATTCCCACTCTCGGCTCAAAATTGATACTTGACAAAATCCTATTGTTTGGTACAATATTGTCATGAATAGTGCTGTTTTGTCATCTTTACCACAAGTTTATACCCCTGATCAGGTCGCCAAGATTCTCCAGTTGTCCACAAATACAATTTATGAGCTAATAGACCGCGGAGAAATTATCGCCAAGCGTCTCGGAAAAACTTTGCGTATCCCCGCCTCATCTTTGTCTTTTGCTACCACAGGATTAGACGTGGATTTATTATTGGCAGAAAAAGAGGATTTAAAAAATTTGCCAAAGATTAACGCGGCTCTTTCTTCTGTTCGAGCTAAATTATGAAAACCTTAAATGTTTTTGTAGACACTGACGTCGTTATTTCTTCCTTGATTTCTAAAACCGGCGGAGCATATTTATTATTAAATAACACTCCGGGCGTAAACTTTTGGATTTCTGACTTTTCCGAAAAAGAAATTATTGGAACAATAAATAAGCTAAATTTATCTCAAATTGACTGGAAAAATATCAAAAATAATTTTAAATACATCAAACTAGACCAAAATATACAGCATATTCGTAACAAATATTTAAATTTTATTCTTGACAAAAATGACGCTCAAATAGTTGCCGGTACCGTTATCTCGCAAGCCAGATATTTATTGACGTATAACCTTAAACACTATCAAATTGAGAAAATAAAAGAATTGAATATTATTGTTTTAACCCCCGGACAATTTTTGCAGTATTTACGAAGTCAAAATTAAATTGTATAATTCACTGTTATGGCGAAAAAGGGAGAAGCAACTATTAAACTTGGAATGACATGCACAGTGTGTAAAACCCGGGGTTATTTGACGTCAAAAAACAAAATGGAAAATAAAGAGAAACTTGTTTTGTCAAAATATTGCCGGAAATGCCGAAAACACACATCACACAAAGAGGTTGAAAAATTAAAATAAGTCATTCCAGCGAAGTGTCATGCTGAAATTTTTTCAGCATCTGAGATCCTGAAACAAGTTCAGGATGACAATATAGCAAACACGGTGACACACGCATGAAAAGAATTTTGTCATTATTTGTTCTTTATTATCTTCGTTTTTTTGCAAAACTTAAAATTGCTAAAATTAATCCCACCATTATTGGTGTTACCGGAAGTGCCGGAAAAACTTCTTGTGTTGCCGCCATTCAGGCAATTTTAAAAACAAAATACACAGTTAAAACTACCGGATCTGCCAATTCCGAATCCGGCATCCCCCTAGCTATTCTGGATTTGAAAATGAATGACTACTCTGTTTTTGACTGGATAAGAGTTATATTATCAGCACCATTTTTTACAACAAAAAAATGTGATATTTTTGTGGCTGAAATGGGAATAGATTCTCTGGAAGCTCCAAAAAATATGGAGTATCTCTTGTCTATTATCCAACCGAAAATCGGCGTTTTTCTAAATGCCCTCCCCGTTCACACCGAGCAGATGAAAAGTGTTCAAAATATTTTTGAGGAAAAAAGTAAATTAATAAAATCATTACCCGCTGGCGGAACCGCCGTAATAAATTCTGACTACGACATTGAAACCAAAGCCAAAGTTATAAAATTCAAAGATGACGGCACCCCCATCCCTCCGGCCTTGGCAGTTGGAAAAATTTTTGGAATCAACAAAAACAAAATCCCGGATTTTGTTTTACCTGCAGGACGGGGAAATGTTTTTGAAGGATTAAATAACTCTACTATTATTGATTCCAGTTATAATTCTTCTCCTGTACCAACAGCAAATGCACTAAAAAAATTAAAGGAGTTTCAAAATCGCCACATTGCCGTTTTGGGTGATATGAGAGAATTGGGTAATTTAGCAGAAGACGAGCATAAAAAACTGGCGGAAATTGCAAAAAAATCTGCTGATGTTATTATTACCGTAGGACCGTTGTTTAAACAATTTACCACTTTTGATAATCAATTTGATAATTTTTGGGAGGCCGGGAAATTTTTACAGACAATTATCAAAAAGGGTGATGTGATTTTATTTAAAGGTTCGCAAAATACAATTTTTCTGGAAGGCGCAGTAGAGATGTGTTTAAAGAACAAATCAGACATTTCCAAACTCTGCCGCCGGGGTACCTACTGGGATAATCAGCGCAATTTGTCATTGCAGGATTAATTTCTGTCATCCTGACGAATGTCAGGATCTCTCAATTTGTTTGAGTAATTTCTCGCATTCGCGAGAGATGCTGAATCGAGTTCAGCATGACACTATTGACATTTTTATTATGGAGACCTATAATTAGGTCAGGTTTTGATCGATATTGAAGGGCATTCCGGCTACGGCCGCGAAGCGACTCTACGAGAACATCAACGGATGTTTTTACGTGGGGTTTTTTGTTTTTAAAAAGGCAAAATCCGCCTTCGCATAAAGCTACGGCGGACAAAGGGGGGTGAAAAAAATTATGGCAGCAAATAAATGTTCTCAAGAATTTTGTGTTGGTCCAAAAAGTCCAAATTGTCCATTGAACTCTTGGAAAAGACGTTTAAGTTTGGGCGGTCCAAAAACAAGGTGTGTTGAACCAACGATACGACCAAATGCTCAGGAGGCTACAAGGACAAGATCTATGCAAATAGCTAGAGGCTAATAAAATTTGTTTCCAAAACCCCTGTTCACCAGGGGTTTTTGGTGCGATAATCTGGAAATTATGGGAAAAAGAAATAATGAAAATAATGGCCATTTTAAAATCCATCTTTTTGTTCATCCGCCAAAAAATGAAGAAAAAGACAGAGATCCCAAAAGAATGCACCGAGGAAGAAAGGGCAATCCTCTCTGGAAACACGGAGGTCCCAGACATAAACAAATAGAAGAAGAGAGAAGATTTTATCTGACGGAAAATTTTGATTTTGATAAGGTATAATTGGGTATATAGGGACGTAGTGAAATGGCATCACAAAGATCTCCAAAATCTTTATTTTGCGTTCGAATCGCAACGTCCCTGCCAAATCCTAACTTTTAACAAAAGATAAAAGTTGGGGGGTGCAAGGTTGAGAACCTTGTAAGACTTATGGCTTTTTCTCCCCAATAATTATTTCTATCAGGAGCTTGCCGGAGACGCTGGAATCGGAAATTGGCTCTATGGCGGTTTCCTTATAAGTTTCCAAAAGAACGGTTTTAAGCTCTGCCACAATCTTTTCCGGCACCGATTTGGAAGGCCTGATTCTGGTAGCCGCAAAACCGGCGCTGGTGGCATTTTTAGTTTCCGTAATTTCAAATCCCAACGCTTTTAGTTTTTCCGCTGCCCGGCCCGCTTCCCCGGTTACCAAAGTCCCGTTGAGAATTTTCAGAGCATAATCTTCCGGTTTTGGTTGTGGCACCACCACTGGTTGAGTTTGAGTTTCTTTCTGTTTTGTAACCTCCTTTTTGGCTGTTGCCGCGGGCAAATTGCGAACCACAATCACCACCAAAGCAAAACCTACCAAAGCCGCGCCAATCAAAGAAAGATGTTTTGGGTTAACATTTATTTTTGGTAAAGTGAATTTAGATTTGTTCCCGGCCGCCAAAACCGTCAAATCATAAATATCCGTACTTTCCAAAGGAGTAACATTCCAACCTAATTTTTGTACATTAGAAAGAGCCTCGGTGCTAAAAATTCCCAAGGTAAAAGCATTTTTAACCTCTGCCAAATTATGACTGCCGATAAAATCAGGTAATTGGCTGGCAAAAACGTCCAATTTAAAGGCTCCCAATTCCAAAATTTCTCCATTTTCACAAACAACCACCACAATTTCTTTTTCCAAAGGAAAAGTCAGAAAATATTTCCCGCTTTGAGGATACTTTGAAGCTAAAACGGCGGCTCCACTTTTAACGCCGATCACCTTTTTCCCCATATCTAAAAATGGGCGCTGGAAATCCTCTACCAACTTTTTTTCAATCGCTACATAAGTAGTTCTGCTATCCGTTTTGGTTTTTTTGATCTCGCTGGTGACTACCAATTCCTCATTAAAATACGGTAAAGTGCGGATAAATCCGTCGGGAGAATCGGCGCTTGGTAAAGTTTTGATAAAAGTTTTGTCAGGAGAAAGAAAAAGAAGAACCTCGGACATTTCCCCCAGATTGCTTTTTTGAGAGAGGGTCACTTTTACCTGGCTGGCAAATTTTTCCGGGTCGGCTATAAATCCATCCCGAAGTACCTCGTTGGAAAAGGATATTTGACCGGCAAAAGTGCGGGTTTTACCTTTATACGCCAGAAGTTTTAGATTGTCTTTTTCCAAAAATGCCACAAGCATACTAATAGTTTAGACACCCTCTTGATAATTTGCAAGTCCCTTGTTACAATCACTTATGAAAGATTTTACGGTCACGGCGCCTGATTTTGGCAAAAGCCCGCTGGCATTTTTTAAAGAAGTTAAAACGGAGCTTTCAAAAGTTTCCTGGCCAAATAGACCAACGGTGTTAAGATTAACCGGCGTCGTCATCGGAGCATCTATAATAGTAGGGATTTATTTGGGAGGATTGGATTACATATTTACGAAGATAATAGAGATATTGTTGAGAAAATAGGCGTCATTCTGGAGCCCGAAGGGCGATAGAATCTTTTTATCAGAATAGATCCTAGTGGCGAAGCCGCGAGCTTGCTCATCACTCGCTTCGCTCGTTCCAGGATGACGAAAAAATTACAGAATGACGAAATTATATGGATGAAAATATAAATCAAAATCCTGAGCCAATTATGGAAACAGCGATTGTGGTTCCGGACAATGCCCGTTGGTACGTTTTGCATACGTACTCCGGTCACGAGCAAAAAGTTGCCGCCGCCATAAAACAGCGCGTTGAGGCAATGAAAATCGTCGGCCGCGTTTTTGACGTGATTGTCCCCACCCGCGACACGATTGTGGTTAAAAGAGGCAAAAAAGAAGAGGTCAAAGAAAAAATTTTCCCGGGATATATTTTAATTCAAATGATTTTGGATGATGATTCCTGGTTGGTCGTGCGGACCACTCCCGGTGTTACCTCTTTTGTAGGCGTTGGTAACCGCCCAACTCCCCTTTCCGAAAAAGAAGTTGACGCCATCACCAAATTTGCCAAACTTTCCGCGCCCAAATTTAAAACTCATGTTACCAAAGGTGAAGCCGTTAAAATCGTGGACGGGCCGTTCGCGGACTTTTTGGGAACGGTTGATGCAGTAGATGACGCCAGAGGAAAAGTAAAGGTGTTGGTTTCCATTTTTGGCCGCGAAACCCCGGTGGAGTTAGATTTCCTCCAAGTAGCAAAACTATGAACAGTTTCTAATCCCAAAAGACGAACAATAGATCATGATTCTCCTGATTTCTATCAGACTCCCTAAATAAAATTTGTTATTGTACTATCAAATTCGTTTTGTTATAATTCAAAGACCAATCGGAATTTTCTGGCTGGGAGCTTAAAATGGCGAAAAAAATAAAAACTCTTATAAAATTAAATTTACCTGCCGGGGAAGCAACCCCTGCCCCTCCTGTTGGTCCCGCTCTTGGACAACACGGTCTTCCTATCATGGATTTCGTTAGGGCCTACAATGAAAAAACCAAAGACCAAAAAGGTCAGGTAATTCCTGCCGTTATTACCGTTTATGTAGACAAAACATTCACATTTATTACAAAGCTTCCGCCAGTAGCAGAATTGATCAAAAAAGAATTAAAATTGGAACACGGCTCCAAAACCCCAAAACGGGAAACGGTGGGGACACTGACAACGGCCCAAGCCAGAAAAATTGCCGAAGTAAAAATGGCGGATTTAAACGCCAATGATCTGGATGCGGCTACAAAAATTGTTCAAGGAACAGCGAGGAGCATGGGGATAAAGAATGAGTAATTTGAAAAACATGTGTCATTCCGGCGAAGGCCGGAATCTCTCGCGCCCTGCCTGCCGGCAGGCAGGAATGCGAGTTCCCAAACAAGTTGGGAGATGCTGAAACAAGTTCAGCATGACACAAGGAAGATTATAAATTGTAAATTTTGGAGTATGGGCAAAATAAAAACAGTCATCATGGGAGACGAGAAAGCGGAAGAACAGGCCCGCAAAAAAGTCGTGGCTAAAAGAGTGGCTAAAAAGGCAGCCCGTCATCCTGGAACGAGCGAAGCGAGTGATGAGCAAGCTCGCGGCTTCGCCACTAGGATCTATTCTGATAAAAAGATTCTATCAGCCGCCGTTGGCGGCTTCCAGAATGACGCTGGGGAGACGCTCCAGCATGACGAAAAAACAAAAGGCAAAAATTACCTCAAAGTTAAGAGTTTAGTTGATAAAACCAAGAAATATTCTATTAACGAAGCCTTGGATTTGGTCAAAAAAACCAGCTACTCCAAATTTGACGGATCGGTGGAAGTGGTTTTCAACGTTTTATCCAAAGGCCTTCGTGGCAACGTAACTTTGCCCCACGGTACCGGCAAAACTCTGCGCATCAAAATCGCCGACGACGCTCTTGTTGCCAACCCGGTGATAGATTTTGACATTTTGGTCGCCCACCCCTCTATGATGCCAAAATTGGCAAAAATTGCCAAAATCCTGGGTCCCCGCGGTTTGATGCCCAATCCCAAAACCGGAACTATTGGAGAAAATGTGGAGGAGTTGGTCCTTCGACTTCGCTCAGGGCAGCAAAGCTGGAAAACCGAAAGCGACTTCCCTATCATCCATACAATTCTCGGCAAGGTTTCTTTTGAAGAAAAAAAACTCTCGGAAAATTTTGCCGTCTTGTTAAAATCTATCACCAAAGACAAAATAGTTTCAATTTTTGTTAAGGCTACAATGGGCCCCAACGTCAGAGTACAAATTTAATATTTTCTTTAATTATTGTTTTAAAATTGGCTACGAAATTATCGAGTTCCCTGCTTGATTCAATAAACGGCAATAAATCTCTATAAACATCTTCTTTATTAATTTTTTCAACTTTTTTAATTATTTCCAGGGCAATTTTTTGAGAATTTTTAATGTCCGGTTTTAGGGACCAGTTCGCTCTTTTTGATCTTTCCAAAAACCAGACAATATCAAATAGATCCCTGCCCTTGAAAGGAACTGCTTGTTTGTTCCCTTTGAAATATACTCTTTCTATAAACGCGGTAATTTTATTAGTGAAAAGCGTTGCTAAATCATAGGCTAAAACAAAAATAGTAAAATCCCCCGCGGAAATAGAATTGATTTCTGTCTTAAAACTTCCCGGCTTTTGGGCGCAAAAATCACAACGGACAAAAAGCACCGGCGAATTTCCAAAATTTATAGGGAATTTCAAAAAGACGGTTTTTCCGTTACCGCTTATTTTGGTAGTCATTTCTTTATACGAAATCTCTTCAATCAAATATCTTGTAATTTTGGAAGTAAATTTTTCTATTTCAAATTCGTCTGTAAAATTAAAATCTAAATCTTCTGATAGACGGGGCAGACCATAAATTTTTCGTAAACAAGTTCCGCCGGTAAAAATTAAGGTTTTATAATCAGGATCATTGTAAACAAAATTAAGCACGTAATTTTGCAACGCCTCTTTAAGCAAGCTCCGGGTAAAAAAAGCGTTTTTGCTTACTGATTGTTGTTCAAGAATATTTTTTAAATCATCAGAAATCATAAAATTCCTTTACGCTTTAAGAATACAACGATTTTTTGCATTTTTCCAGAATTTGAGGCTTTTACTAGCTCCCCAAATTCTGTTTTATCTTCTAGAGATAACGCGTCCCAATTCATTCTGTCTTCACTTTTTAAATACCCACTGTCTTTTAAGTATAAAAGATCAAAAAGCGCTTTGGCGGGACTGGCGATCTTGCGTCCATAATTTTCAAACAAAGATTTTTTAATATGACGATAGCTAAAAGTTCCCACGGCGGATTTATAAACACGGGGGGATTTTATGGTTACGGAGGTAATTGCAAAAGACGTTTCAGGCAAAAAACCACAGTTAGATAAAACATACTCCAAAGAGACGTAGGAAGGAAACCGTAACATATTGGCTAAATATTCAAAATAATCTTCCCTCTTTTTTGATTCCTGAGAAACTAAATCTAAATAATACGAGGAAATATAAAAACCCTTTTTCAAACTTATCAGATCCCCATCTTTAATTAGTTTTTTTATCCAATAATCTGTGTTGTCCCTCTTTTTACCCAAAGCCAACGCCAGATTTTGCTTGGTAAAATACGGCGCTTGTTTTAAAATGTCATTTAGTTTCATAATTAGTAGTAATTACTACCAATTGTGACAGGAAATATTAAATTTGTCAAGCCCCCTGGTAATTTGGTCTATGAAAATAAAACCGAAACCGGAGGCAGCCGGGCGAACGACGGAGACTGTTTATTGAAAAGAGTTGCCATTGATAGTACCACGTATTCTGTTTCAACCTAACCCATTATTACGATTCCCCTTTGTAAATCCTTGTATTTTATATACATCACACTAACAAGCGGCCGCTTTATGCTGTGACGGGAAACAGATACGGGTTTCAAATAAACGTTAAGTGAAAAACCAATTATGATAATAATCATCCCCTTCAAATCGTTCACTAACCAAATAAGTGACTTCTTTGCTCACATTAAATACCTGACGAATAAACTCCACCTCGTTTTCGCATGGATGAGGAAAAATTAAAACACTTTCGTTTAAAGAAATAAAACCAATTTCCTTTAATTTTCCCCGCAGCCGATCCCGCAATCTTCTTTTGGTTTCCGCCACATCAAAAATAACCAGTCTCCACTTGCTATCCCACTTGTCCGGTTTTTTAATTTTCATCTCTTCAAATTTATATTCCAAAGCTTTTTTATGTCCGTCCTGTGTAATTTCCACTTTTGTCTCACCATTTTCATAGGTTATTTTCACCAACTTGCGTCTTTTGAGTCGCTCCAATCTTTGGTTAAATTTAGTTCTTTCCCGCCATTTGAGTTCTTTTCCCACAACGGCTGCCAAACCGGGAGCAATAACCGCCAAACTAATGGCACCACCAACCGCCAAAATCATCAAAAGATCCTTCGTCAATGGATATTTTTCAATCCCCTTTTTGAGCTTTTTCTCCCAACTTTCTTTTTCCGGAGCAAAAATTTTTGCCGCCATTTCCCAATTTATCCCGCTTGTCCCGACCGAGTCGGGAACCAAATCGGAGTCTACCCTATTATTTGTCATATATATTCAGCATAAACAAATCACATCACAGTGTCAAGCGGCCGCTTTATATTGTTATGTGATTTACTCTTTTCCCTATTTTTACCTCTTGATCTATTTGGGGAAAACGTTTATAATCAACAAGTGTCCGAAGACCGTGGGTCGAAGGTTCTGAGCGGAGTCGAAGAATCTCATAATTCCCACCCAGGAAACATATGCCAAAAGAAAAAAATATCCAGTCTGTTGCCAAAATCAAAGAAAAATTATCCCGTGCCAAGGGCGTGGTTTTGACGGATTATCAGGGGCTGACTCACAAACAACTTGAGCAATTGCATTTGGCTTTGAAAAATGTTGGCGCGGAATATTTGGTGGTAAAAAATAGTTTACTAAAAATTGCTTCTGCAGAGATGCTGAAACAAGTTCAGCATGACACAATTATTGGTCCAACGGCAGCTCTTTTTTCTTTTGACGATACCTTGTCCCCGCTTAAAGAACTTTTTAAATTTATAAAAGCCAATGCCTTGCCAAAAGTTAAAAGCGGAAATATTGACGGAAAAACTTACGAAGCCGCGGAGTTGGCAGTTTTGGCCGCTTTGCCTTCAAGAAACGATCTCATTTCACAACTTATGTATACACTTAATGCGAATACACAGAAACTGGCTTATCTTTTGACACAAATTAAAAAATAAAACTACGTCATTCTGGAACGAGCGAAGCGAAGTGATAGAATCTATTTTTAGAAAGATCCTATCGCCCTTCGGGCTCCAGGATGACGAATTTGAAAGGTGGTGAGAATTATGTCTGATAATTTAAACAAAATTGTTGAAGAAATTGAAAAATTGACAGTTCTCGAAATAGCAGAACTGGTGAAAGGTATGGAGGAAAAGTTTGGCGTCACGGCGCAGATATTGCAAGCCGGAGTTGCCGGCCCTGTCCCTGCCGGAGTTGCCGAACCCACCGAAGAAAAAACCAACTTTAACGTAGAACTGACCAATATGGGGGCGAACAAAATAGCCGTCATTAAGGCCGTCCGGGAAGTGGTTCCCACTTTGGGACTGGCCGAAGCCAAAACTTTGGTAGAATCCGCTCCAAAAGTAGTTTTGGAAAATGCCAACAAAGCCACTGCCGAAGAAGCAAAAAAGAAACTTGAAGCAGCAGGAGCCACGGTAGAGTTAAAATAAATGTCATCCTGAACTTGTTTCAGGATCTCATTAAATCCCGTCGCAAGGCGGGGTTTTTAATAGGAAAAAACGAGGTTGGAGATGCCATACCAAAAATATTTAATATTAAGAGTGGCTGAGAGAAAACAAAGAATGAAAGATTTTGATAGGAAACATCCGGATTTTTGTTCAGGAAGAAAAAAGTAGATTATTTGCCAAATTTTGCCAAAATTTTAAGAAGTTGTATATTGGTCTCAATCAATCATCATAGCCGTTTCCTTCAAATAATCTTTCCAGAAAACCTCGCTCTTTTTTTTCCGCACGAGCAGCATTTTCTTTGTTTTGTTTCATTAAATCAGCGGAGATAGCGGCCGTCGAAGCGCGAGCAGCCGATCCGTTGTGAGCCGATCTGCCTTCTTCCTTCATCAATTTCCCGGTTTCAGGATCTTGATAAGAAAAGTGAATTCTATTCGCTTCAACGTGCATTTCTCCACCCATTGATTGGCATGCCAAACTTGCGGCAAAAAGTTTATCATGATAACCCCCATGTTCTTGGACTTCTTTTAACATCCTGTTTTGTTCTTCTTTTGAAGCTCGCACGAAGCTATCTGCAATTGCTTGTCTCCCCTGTTCTGAAACATTACGCCAACGTATCATATTATATTATAAATTTGTAAGGGTATTTGCTCCGCTGTCCGTACAAATGCGTCCTTTACATGAGTTTGGACACTCTGCGTTTTGCGAAAAACAATCAAAAATAGCAGCTATTTTGTCAATATGATCCGGAGATGCATAAATAAACCTGTTATTTGTTCTGATTTAAGTTCTGCTTTTAAGTACTCCAAACCCGCCGGATCGTTCCGGTTGGCTAAGACTCTGACATTAACAGGATTGCCCGTCACAGGACATTTTCGTGTTTCAAAATTATCCATAGGGTATTATCCCATAATAAACAATATTGTCAAGAGGGGGTCTGAAGATTTAATTCCTTCAAAAGTTCTTCTTTTAGGATTGGGATAATTTTACGCTGGGGCTCGGATAAAAACTTCCTTAAATCCGTTTTTAATTTTGTTTGTGGGAATATATTAATTTTTTTCAAAACATTTTTAGTAACAAATTTCCCATCTACGGCTATTTTAGCCTGCAATTGGAATTCGTGGAATCAAAGACCAAATCTTAGGAAATTTTCTTATATTAGCCATTTTCGCATAAAGAGCCAATTTTTTCCGATCAATTATAGAAAAATCCATTTCATCAAAATCTTGACCCCTCAACCCTTTATTCCCAAAATAAATATAGTCAATAAGCGCTTTTTCAGGGGAAGCAATCAGAAAATTTTTGTCTTTTTCCATTCCAAAATAAAGCGCGGGGGCAATCTGTGAATAATTAAATTCTCTCCCCTGGCACTTAAAAGTCCGCGGCTTTTTGACCGTAATTGAAGTTGTCCCGTATGGAAAACCTGTAATAATTCCATAATAAGACAAAGCTGATTCAAGAGAAACATAAGATTGTGGATAGAGGAAATTGGCAATCTCATAATCAGCCGTGGTACTGTTATTTAAAATAAATAGATACTTGCCTTTGACAAGAAATTCAATAACCCCGTCTTTTTCCAATCGCTGAATCTTCTTATATAAAGTTTGGGCGTTTTTTATGGCAAACAACCTACGGAAATCTGCCAGAGAAAAAACTGATATATTTCTTTTTTGTAAAGTTTTGATAATTTCAAGCGTAGACGTTTCCATAATTAGGACAATTTTATACTAATTTGCAGATCGTGTCAAGAGGCTTGACATGGGTGTTCTACTTTGTTATAAACAAGTCTAGTAACGAATACTCTTATGCCTGAAGCTGTTCAAAAGATATCATTAGATAACTTACCCGATCTTCTTACGGTAAAAGAAGTGGCGCAACTCTTTAGAGTTTCTGTTTTAACTATAAAACGTTGGGGTAAAAGAGGCAAGCTGGCTGCAATCCGCATCAATTCCCGTGGGGACAGAAGATACAAGAAAGACGCCGTCCTTTGGGCACTAGGAATGGGAAAGTAGACACAACTTCAATAAAGCCAATCTTCCAATATCCAATTTTTCAATTTCCAATAACCAATGACCAATTTATTTTGAGGATTTTATTAGGATAGAACTAACGATTGCTTCAATTTCCTGGCCCTCTTTTATTAACGGCTCCATACGTTTTGAATAACCTGGATTCGTAGCAGAAATCATTTTTAACCAATAATTTGTCTCCTTTGTTTCTTTTTTAACAACCGTAAAACTATTCACAAACTGTTTTTTACTAGTAGACCCGTCTGCTTCTTGACCATTTGCTCCCATGGAAGTTGCTGATCTGGAGATTTGGTTAACAAAACCTAAATTTTGAACAGTCTTTGGAAGAACTTTTGTTAAATTTACTACACGTACAACAAAATCAAATATTCTATTGTGAATGTCAAAATCAGCCATATATTTCAATCAATCCAATCATCCAATTCCCAATTATTCAATATCCAATCAACCAATTTCCAATATTTCAATTGGTCATTGAGAATTGGATATTGATTAGTATTGGCTATTGGTCATTGGTTTTATTGATGTTGGTCATTAGTTGATTGATTTTGTGAAATTCCCTCTTTGTACTCCTCCGCTGCTGTTTTTGGATCTACAATATTGACCAATATCCCCGTCCCCAGTTCAAAACCGGCCCGGTGAATAAACCGCGGAATAATCCGCAAATACCAATTTTGTCCGTGATAAATATAAAAGTTGTAAGGGATGTCTGTTTCGTCATTCTGGAGCGAAGCGATGAACGAGCTCGAGGCTTCGCCACTAGCATCTGTTTTGGAAGATCCTATCGGGCTTTGCCCTCCAGGATGACCACGTTTAAATTTATTTACAATTGCTTTTAATATTTTTTGTAAAACTACTGCCAGATCTGAAATTTGATCGTCTGTAATATGACCAAAGGTAGATTCTATCGGTCGCTTTGCTCCCTCCAGAATGACGTCATGCTGGAGCGAAGCGATAGCATCTTCTCTTGGAGTAATCCACACCTCATATGGCCATTCCGAATAATCCGGGCAATAAGCTGTGAACTGTGAACTTTGCATTACTACGTTTGCTACCGGTTCCCGAACAATGTTTTCCACGGAAATTTCCGGTGGCACCACTACTACTTGTGAATGCGGATGCTCCAACGACGCCCCCGCGTGAATATCGTGATTGTTAAAAATCAAAACGGTTCCAAACCTCTTATTATAGTTATATCTCTGCCTGTAAGTCTGCAAAATCAGTTCCACTTGTTTTAAGGGCAACTCGTCAATGTCCTTCTCGTGATCGGGACTATGGATAATAACCTCATGAAACTCCGTCAAGGGGTATTTATTTGTGATAACACGAATTAACCAGTTAGAAGATCCTATCGCCCCGCCGCGGCGGGGCTCCAGGATGACGTCATTCTGGAGGGCGGAGCCCGATAGAATCTTTTTACCAGAATAGATCCTAGCGGCAAAGCCGCGAGCTTGCTCATCACTCGCTTCGCTCGTTCCAGGATGACGTATGACAAACACTTCCTTATTTAACCTCTCGTTTCCGGGGCAAAATGGGCAACTATTTTGTGGGTGAGCCACACTATCATGCGGCCTTGTGACCCGTGCCGGGGCAATAATTACAAACTTATTTCCTTTGATATTATGTCTAAAATTTGCCACTATTTATAATCTAACATAGATAGTTGCATTTTTGTTATACTGATTCTGGCGTGGGCCCGGCAGGTTTGCTAGATTGGATTGATACCCCAAATCTACGGGGCTCAACTCCCCGCGGGTCCACGCCCAAATTTTGACTCTTGACAAAATCTGGTTTTTAAGGTAAAGTTCTTTCAAGGGTATCAATCCAATCTTTATGCGAATCTGTCAGATGTACCAAATCCGCCTCGGCGGATTTTTTGGTGACGTTCTATTCCTGCGTTTGGCTAAATTTTTCCCACGACCTTGCCAGGTGCATCACTTTCCAGCGGCAAGTTGAAAGAGAATTTATTTGCTCCTCAAAAAATTCCAACTCTATATCTTTATTCTCTATATCTCTATATTGATCCAGATATACTATTAATATATTAATCCCTAACATCACATCTTCCAAAATCTCAATGGCTCTTTTTTTGTCTGAAAACCTGACACTGTGCGCCCTGGCAATTTTAACGGGCAGTTCCAATGCAATTGCCCGTAAAGACGCACAATTGTGCGTCTCTACAATACGTTTCGCCACGGCAACAGAAACTGCCAATAATTTTTGGTAAACCTCCAAATCCTGGAAACTTTTGATCGGCCGCCTGGGTGAAAATTTTTGATATGACATATATTAACCGTGTCATTCTGGAGCCCTTTTCCGTCATGCTGGAGCGCAGCGATAGCATCTTCTTTTGTTTTTAGATAGATCCTATCGGTCGTTTCACTCCCTCCAGGATGACGGTGTCAGGCTTCCAGGATGACACACTGGTTGGTCTTATACTATCAATTTTATCACTATTTTTATTGACTAAATAAGTCCCTTCGTCCGTCTCTACTTTGCGGCGGCGGATGGCTTTTTTGGGTTTATGTAAAACATGGAGAGGATAAAATTCAAAATAATCTTTTTCGTCAAACCAGGCGCATTTAAATTCAAAGAGGCGTAACCCGGTCAATCTGGATAAAGCCATAGCATACAGTGTCAATTGTTCAATCGGCCGCTCTTTTTCGGCGTTAGGTTTAAAGTCCAAAAGATGAATCATCCCGTTTCTAATTTGCACAAAATCAATATGGCCGGTAATCAATTTTGGTAATTTGTCATGCTGGAGCGTCTCTGCGTCATTCTGGAGCGAAGCGATAGAATCTATTTTTTCGTTGGAAGATCCTATCGTCCCGCTTAGCGGGACTCCAGGATGACGCTGAAATATCTCAAATCCCAGTTGGCTCTTCATATGTTCCAAATCGTCCCGCGTCAAATACACCGGCACTTCCGTGGCGACAGTGACAGAATCGTTATAAAGCATAAATTTTTGCAAAATCTCATGGCGGTTTTTTCTCTCTTTTGCCCCCTGCAAAACAAACGCCGCCAATTTTGTGGCGTAATTGGTTTTTCCCCGGACGATCATGGCTGTTTTGGAAAATGCCAGCGGCGTTTCCGAAGCCCGTTCTCCCTGGTTAAAATACTGATGTGGACACTCCCCCGGCACCATTTCCAAAAACTCCACCAGCGGAGTAAAAAGCCGGTGATGGAAATTTTCCTGCATAATAAGCCTGCATTTTGCCCGGTGAAATCTGAATCTGTAAAGTTGCCGGTGCGCCAAAGTGGCGGTGATTATCATGTCTGTTGGTTTATATTTTTGCATGGCAAAATCCCGCATTCTTAAAAACGGCAAATCGTCTTTAAATTCCGTGATCCAACTTGATAAAGTTGATGGATTTATTGATAACGTGTCATGCTGGAGTGTCCCCCCTGCGTCATTCTGGAGGGCGGAGCCCGATAGAATCTTTTTACCAGAATAGATCCTAGCGGCAAAGCCGCGAGCTTGCTCATCGCTCGTTTCACTCGCTCCAGGATGACGAACGGCAGGGCTCCAGGATGACGCATGGGCGTTCACCCTCCTACAACTCTCCTCCAGCGAATATCCCAAATTATAAAGTGAAATGGCGTCAAAAATGGTAGCCAGAGGATAATGTTTTCCGGAAACGGAATGCGGAGTAAAAGTTTTGTGACAATCTTTGCAAATATAAAGTTGTACATTCTCCCGTTTTTTAATCCGCAGTCCCCGTCTGACAAAATTTTTATTTAAACAATACGGGCAACAAAATGTGTCAACAATAGGTCTAATTGTCATCCCAGACAAGCTGGGAGATGCCGGATCGAGTCCGGCATGACACAGTGTCATTCCGGCCTCCGAGCCGGAATCTATACTCGTGTCATCCTGACGAATGTCAGGATCTCTCAACTTGTTTGAGTCACTCGCATTCGCGAGAGATCCCGAAACAAGTTCGGGATGACGCTTATTCAATAATTTTTTAATCCCTTCAAACATATTTTTCATTTTCTTCCAGATTTCTACTCTTTTCTTTAAAAATTATTTAAATTTGTTTTTTATAATTCGTTTTGTTCTCTTTCTTGCTCATCCAAGAAAGCGAACCGAAAGAAAGATGCCCGGTGCTCACGGTTCTGAAAATCCTCTTTTCGTTCTTGAGGAACCTTCCCACGCCTACGGCGGGGTATACCTCTACGAACTCAAGGTGTATTTTCTTTCACCTTACCGCAATCGGGTTCAATGGAAAATTCATATTCGTCATTCTGGAGCCCGGAGGGCGATAGAATCTTTTTACCAGGATGACGGCTCAACAATAATCTAACTTTTTCAAACATATTTGTTATGTTAAACTAAATATATTGTTGGACAAAATTGTTTATTAATGATAGTATTTCCATACGGTTATCAAGCGTGAGGGAATTTGAACTCACACAGAAAAAGCTCTCGCAAGAGAGCTTTTTCATTGGCAAACTCCTTTCGTTCTTATAATCTCCCCATTATTTATTTGTACACAATAATCATCTCCCGTAGTTTTGTCTTTCAAAATAATCCCCTTCTCCACCCGCAATTGACCGGAAACGGTGGCATCGCCCAAAATGGAAACCGTGCCCGTTAATGATGAAATTTCCGCTTTCAAATCATCAAAATGTAGCAGTCCAACTTGGAGACTGCCACCAATAGAAGTATTTGCCAACTGGGTAGTCCCCACCACTTTCAAACTTTCGGTAAAATTGGCAAATTGGGCGGAAATAGTTGCCACATCAATATTTGTCCAATTGGATAAATTGGGCAGATTTGTCAAATTTGTTAAGACCGCGGAATTTGATGCGGTGTCATGCTGAACTTGTTTCAGCATCCCCGATTGACTCGCCATCTCCACTTTCAACAATTCAATTTCAGTTTGGATTTGAGGAATTAGAGATAATTTTGTAGAAATATCTTGTGTCATTCTGGCCGAGTCCAGAATCATTCCTGAAATACTGGCAATCATGTCATTCTGGAGCGAAGCGATAGAATCTATATCACGAATTGCGATGGTCAATATCTCACGAGTTTGCAAATTCCGGGCATTTCCTTCTGAAATCGTGAGATTTAACAGGCCTGAAATTGACGCATTGTCATCCTGAACTTGTTTCAGGATCCCATCCAATTCTTTGATTCCGGCAATGGCATATGGAATTACATTTGACGCATTAAGTCTTAAGAACCCGTCTGGCCCCGTAGAAACACTGTCAGGGAAGATTTGTTGAAAATCCTGGGCAATGAAACCATAGTGCTCAATATTGGCGATTTCCGGGTGGGCGGAGAGATATTCGGCGGTATATTTAAACTGCGAGGGCTTTAACTGCGAAATCAGAGCCAAAGCGTTGGGTATAATTTCAATGTCTTGTTTGACACGGGCGTCGGAGGTGTTGGTCCATAAAGTTCCGGTTGAAAGTCCGGCGGTTCCGACCACATCTAATTTATGACCGGGGTTAGTCGTCCCGATGCCGACGTTGCCCGTGGTTGTTATTCTGACCCTTTCCGCTGGTCCTGAAACACCATCAAACGGAGCAAAATAAATATCACCAGTATTAGCCGTGTTCTCATTATCCATCCCGATGATACTATTTCTGTTCGTTGAACCACCTGTAGTTCGAAGTACTAACTCTACACGCAAATCATTGGTTGCCCCAGCCGTGCTAACCAGCCCGCCAATAACTCCATTTTCTAATCCAGTTGTAGCATCTGTATCTTGAACAACCAATTTCCACCCCGGTGCCGTCGTCCCGATGCCGACGTTGCCTTCGATTATCATCCCTGACGTTGGCGCAGCTATTGAACCATAT
>CAYHYP010000002.1:0-5787 GCA_964360925.1 uncultured Gammaproteobacteria bacterium
GAACGGATTCCTCTGGGGGCAGAATACGATCCTAAAGTTCCCGGAACAATAGTTGCCGACGGAAAATTAGTTGCTTATTTTAAAGAAAAAGGATGGGAATGGGGTGGAGATTGGATCGGATTAAAAGATTATATGCATTTTGAAAAACCTTAAGAATACAATCAAATATACCAAAAGAGATTGTGGATCATATTCGTAGTGAGATTAAACCAAACACTTCTTAATTTCCTTCATAAACAAATCATTTCTTTCATATTCATTTTGAAAATATTGGGAGTAGGAGGCGAAGGCGGGGGAGAATAAAATGATATCGCCTTTTTTAGAAAATTTAACTGCTATTTTTATACACTCCTCAAGTTTTTCGTTTTCATATATTTTTAGTTTTTCTATTTTCATAATGTCCGGTTTAATTTTTTCTGTACCCGTCCCGGACAATAAAACTACTGCGTGACAATATTTATTTATATTTTCAAATAGAATAGACATGTTTAAGCCTTTATCAAAACCGCCAATGATAAGAACAATGTTTTTATTTTTACCCAAAGTTTTTAGAGCGGCAACGGTTGCTTCGCCAGTTGTAGCATTATTATCGTTATAAATTTTAACTCCGTTTTTTTCACCAATATACTGAAGTCTTCCTTCTACTGCCGTAAAATCCTCCAAAGCTTTTTTAATTATTTCTGCGCTAATTCCTAAAAATTTTACTGCTTCATATGCTAAAGCTGCGTTAGACCGATTATGTTCGCCTTCAATAATTAATTTAATATTTTTTGGTAAATCATCTGCACCAACAAAAGAAGCGTCCCTTTTTATTTTTTCTTTTAAGGAGTTACCGGCTACCAAAAAATCATCCGTTTTTTGAAAAAGAAAAATGTTTGCTTTATCGGAAAAATATTTGTCCATATCTCCTTTGTAGTAATTCATATGATCCGGCATCAAATTCGTAAAAACAGCAACATGGGGGGATATTTTTGCTTCTCTAAAACCCTGTAATTGCCACGAGTCCAATTCCAAGACCACATAATCACCGGATTTAACACTATTTAATAGAGGCAAAGTTGCCAAACCGCGGACATTACCGCCAATAAAAACTCGTTCACCCGCTGTCTCTAAAATATGGGTAATTAAGGCGGTAACTGTGGATTTTCCCCGGGTTCCGGTAATTCCTACGATGATTACCCCACGTGGTGCCAATTTGGCAAACAGAGAGGCGTCCATTTCTACCGGAATGTTATTTTTGTGGGCCTCTTCAATATATGGGGAATCCAAGGGGACTCCGGCAGCTTTGATAACCATATTACAGTTTCTAAAATCCTCCAGTCTGTGTTGACCTAAAACGTAGTTAATTTTGTACTTTTTTAATTCATTTAGAGAAGATTTAAGTTTATCTTTAGTTTTCAAATCGGTTATTGTAAGCAAGGCGCCGTTTTGTGCCAAAAACTTAGCCACATTTATTCCTCTGCCCAAAAGACCCAGCCCCAGCATGGTAATTCGTTTACCCTTGAACACCAGGACATTATGGCATATAATCAATCTAATGGCAAAAACAAAGACCGAGTTTTTGGGGGAAAAAGATGGGGTGAAGATTTATTTTGTTTTATACCGCGAGCCAAAAACAATTGAAGACAGCCTCCGGGAAATTGCCAAACTTCATCCTAAAAAACAATACTGGGTTGTTTATCAACCGACAAACCACGCTGATTTAAAAAAATCCTTTCAAAAATTGATAAAAGTTTTAAATTTGGCGCACCGGGCCATTATTACGGATGTTGCCAGCTTTGGAGAAACCGGGGATCTAAAACCTACGGCTAAAGAATTAGCTTTGGCTGCTGGAGGACCTAAAACTACCTATGTTGGAGGAGAGCCCATAAACGCCGCCAATTTCGTCAAACGCAACACCGAAGAAGGAACAATCGTTTTGGTGGTGGGAGGTATTGAAGCCAGAGTTGTTTCTGAAGGATTATTAAGTTAGTATTATTACATGGCACAATTGTTGGGATTGTTACTTCTTTCGTTTTTTATCACCGCCGTTCTTTTGGTTCCCTTTATTGATTTTCTCTACAAAATTCATTTAAGCCGTCAAAGTGATGCCACTAAAGTTGATACTTTAAACAAAGCCACCCCGATTCATACGAAATTGCTTGGTCACAAAGGTAAACGGCCGATCGGTGCGGGAGTTTTAATCGTTCTGGTAACGACGATTTTGTCTTTATGGTCATATGGAATGTTGGGAATTAAAGCCAATATAGGAGAGTTGGGGATATTGTTGTTTGCTATGATCTCTTTTGCTCTTTTGGGATTGTATGATGACATCCGGAAAAATTTTAACAAAGGAAACAGCGGTTTTTTTGGTTTGCGGATGCGGCACAAATTAGTTATTCAGATCGTCTTGGGCCTTATTATTGGGGCCTTTTTTTGGTTTGGATTAAAATATGATTTTGTAAATGTTCACTGGTTGGGTTCACTTGATGTTGGACCCCTTTTTATTCCCATTGCCGCTTTTGTGGTGGTTTCTTTTACTAATGCATATAACATTACGGACGGTTTAGACGGCCTTTCTACCGGAACTTTAATAATTTGTCTTTTTGCCTTTTTGGCTCTTTCCTTAACGTTATTGCATCCTGCTCTGGCTTTATTTATTGCCGTTTGGATTGGAGCCTTAATCGCTTTTTTGTATTTCAATATTTTTCCGGCTAGGGTAGAGCTGGGGGATTCCGGGGCTTTGGCTTTTGGGGCAACTTTAGCGGTGGTAGGGCTTTTAACCGGTAAGATTCTGGCGTTAACTGTCATTGGCGGAGTTTTCATTTTTGAAGTTTTAAGTTCTTTGATTCAACTTTTATCCAAACATTACCGGCATCAAAAAGTATTTACGGTTGCTCCTTTGCATCTTTGGTTTATGTATAAAGGTTGGGAAGAGCCAAAGGTGGTAATGAGATTTTGGCTTGCTGCCATCCTATTTGCAATTTTTGGTCTATGGCTTGGAGTAATAAAGTAGCTAAACCCCTTTGGTTTGTCCTGGGTTTTTTAATCTTTGGTATTTTGATGGTTTACGATGCTTCGTCCGGTCAAGCGACCCAAGTATTTAATAACAAATATTATTTTTTGCGGGAACAATTGAAATGGGCGATAATTGGTTTGATTGCCGGATTTGGAGCATATTTTTACGATTATAGAAAATTAAAAAGATTAGCTCTCCCCATTTTGTTGGGCACTTTGGTTTTGTTGGTAGCGGTTTTTTTACCCGGAATTGGAGTAAAAGCGTATGGTGCTTCCCGGTGGATCAATTTGGGCTTTACTGTTTTACAGCCTTCGGAATTGGCAAAACTGGCGGTCATTCTTTATTTGGCTTCCTGGTTGACGGTCCGGGAAAAAGGTAAGCTGACGGCTTTTTTATTGTTGATCGGGTTAGTGGTGGGACTGATAATGGCCCAGCCGGACATGGGAACGGCTATCGTTTTATTTTCTACAGCTTTGATTATTTATTATCTTTCGGAAAACCAAATTTGGGGGCTATTGGCATTGTTACCGGTCATGCTTTCGGGAGTGATAGTTCTGGTTTTGAGATCACCATATCGTCTGAAGCGTTTGCTTACATTTTTTGATCCCAATACTGATCCTTTGGGAGCGTCGTATCATATTAGACAGGCCCAAATTGCCATTGGTAGTGGTGGTTTTTTGGGATTGGGTTTGGGAAATTCCCGGCAAAAATATTTTTATCTTCCGGAAGCTACCACTGATTCCATTTTTGCCATAATCGGTGAGGAATTGGGTTTTGTTGGGGCCTCTCTTTTGGTTTTAGCCTTTGCTCTTTTTTTCTTTGAGGCGGTAAAAATGACGCTTCGGGTTGAGGATCCTTTTGGACGGCTTTTGGGGATGGGAATCATTGCTTGGCTGGCAACTCAAACGTTAATAAATTTAGGTTCCATTGTGGCATTAATGCCGTTGACTGGGGTACCATTGCCATTTATATCCTATGGAGGCTCCGCGTTGGTAATGGAGCTAATAGGGGTAGGAATTTTGGCCAATATCTGGCATCATGCAGATAGATAATTCTGTCTCAAACAAGTTGAGAGATCCCGAAACAAGTTCGGGATGACAGTAGGAGTCATGTTAAACTTGTAGTGTGTCATGCCGAATTTATTTCGGCATCTCTCGCGAATGCGAGTATGAATATTTATTATGTCTATATTTTAACAAATAAATCAGGGACACTTTATATTGGTGTTACTAATGATATAAAACGAAGAAGTTGGGAACACAGATATAGAACCCATGAGAGTTTCACGGAGAAATATAATGTTGATAAATTAATTTATTTTGAGGAATATAATAATATTGATGATGCCATAGCCAGAGAAAAACAATTAAAAAATTGGCATAGAAGTTGGAAGATAAATTTAATAAAAGAAAAGAATCCCAATTTTGAAGAAATTGATGTTAATTAAGTTAGACCCTGAAATAAATTCAGGGTGACACAATCTCAAACAAGTTGAGAGATCCTGACATTCGTCAGGATGACAATTTAGAATAATGATGTGAGTCAGCTAAACTTGAGTGTGTGTCATGCTGAACTAGTTTCAGCATCTCTGATAAAATAAGCCAACATGAGAAACCAAAAACTGACTAATTTATGACAATACTATTTTTCGGTGATTCAATTACATGGGGAGCTTGGGATGAACAAGGTGGGTGGGTTGCTAGAATTAAAAAATTCGTTGACAAAAAAGTAATTGATACCAATTTTAGTTATTATCATGATGTTTACAATATTGGTATTTCAGGAGATAAAACATCTGATCTTTTGGAAAGGTTTGATTTTGAAACTCAACAGCGATTAAATGAGGAGGAAGAAACAGTTTTTGTCTTTGCCATAGGCATCAATGATTCTCAATTCGTAGACAATCAAGGAAACGTAACTCCAATTGATGAATTCAAGATAAATATTGAAAATTTAATAACCAAAGCTAAAAAATACAGTAATAAAATTATTTTCGTGGGACTTATTCCCGTGGATGACTCAAAATTAACCCTAACTTCTTGGGAATCGGATAAATCATATAAATTGGAATATGTCTCTCAATACAATAAAATCATAGAGCAAATTTGCCAAAGTAAGCATGTTCATTTTATTAATCTTTATGATGAATTTTTAAACAAAAACTACAAAGAATTATTAATTGATGGTTTGCATCCAAATTCTGAAGGACATAAACAAATTTCAGAAAAAGTATTGAAATTTTTACAAGAAAAGAAGTTTATATAAAATTTCGCTCGCATTCGCGAGAGACCCTGAAACAAGTTCAGGGTGACACAACAAGTTCGGAATGACACAAACTCAAACAAGTTGAGAGATCCCGAAACAAGTTCGGGATGACAGTTTCCGATGACACATATGAAGAAGATTTTTATTACGGGTGGGCATTTTACTCCGGCAAAAGCGGTGATTTCCCATTTAAACAATTGGGAAATATTTTATATTGGCAGAAAATATTCTATGGAAGATGAAAAGGCTGAAGCCCTGGAGTATAAAGAGATAAAAAATGTCCACTATTTAGTGATAACAACAGGCAGGCTTCAAAGAAAATTTTTTGTAAATATAAAACAGTCTATTTTTGCTCTTTTAAAAACTCCTATTGGTCTTATTCAATCTCTGGTATGGATAATTCGTTTTAAACCCAACGTAGTTTTAAGTTTCGGAGGATATGTGGCCGTTCCTGTTGTGGTTGCTGCCTGGCTTTTAGATATTCCTATAATTACCCATGAACAGACTCAAGCAATGGGACTGGC
>CAYHYP010000002.1:5797-10937 GCA_964360925.1 uncultured Gammaproteobacteria bacterium
ACTGGCAAATAAAATTATCAGTTTTTTAGCCAACAAAGTTTTGAATGGAAGTATTTTAAGAAAAGAGGTAATAGAAGCTAAAATTATCCAAACAGAGACTATTTTTGTAACAGGGGGAAGTCAGGGTTCTCATATTATAAACATGGCCGTTGAAGAAATCATTGAAAAATTAGTTAAAAAATTTAAAGTGATTCACCAAATGGGGGATTCTTCTTTTAATGATTTTGAAAGAGCCAAAAAAATTAAGGGTTATCTCCCGTTTAAATTTTTAACAGGTGAAGAACAGACAAATATGATGAGCAGCGCAAAAATAATAATTTCCAGAGCAGGGGCAAATACCTTGGCAGAAATTGCCTATTTTGGAAAACCGGCAATTTTAATTCCTATTCCTTGGGCCAGTGCCGCCGAACAAGAAAAAAATGCTCAAGTTTTGGCCGATTTAAAAATGGCCTTGGTAATTGCTCAAAGCGATTTGTCAGGAAAAACATTATTAAATGCCATAGAAAAAATAGACAAAAATTACGATTTATATTTAGAAAATGCAAAAAAGGGAAAAAGTATCGTAAATCCCGATGCCGCGAAAGAGATTGTAGAGGAAATCAATGTCATTCTGGAGCGAGTGAAATGAGCGATAGAATCTAAAAGATCCTATCGCCCCGTCACGGCGGGGCTCCAGGATGACGGAGAGTCATTGACAATTGATTTGGGGATTGTTAATCTGATAACAAGGTGAATTCTTTAAATTGGAAAAATATCTTCATTTCCGGTGTTATTTTTGCGGTATTGATAGTTACTCTTTTGGTCGGAGTTTATTTGGTCAAAAAACCCCAGTCTCAAAGTGTCACCAGCAAAGCGGCTACTACTTCATGTATTCAAAAGTGGCCGGCTGATCCAAATACCGAGTGTGGCAAATCCACTCAATCTCCAAAACAAGGCGAAATTAATGTTTCTTTAACACCCGGTTTTCATTGGGACTATGGTGGATATCCATCTGGTAGTTGTACGAGTTCTTCGGGTTGTAATACCTATTACGCCAATATTTATCTTTGGAAAGGCTCGATGGTAGATAGTAACTTAATTGCTGTTTGTGGTCGAGGAACAAGTAATACGATTATTAAAGATGCCCCATTTTCCTGCTTTAAAACCCAAAATGGAAACGGACCACTTTTGACAACTTTGGAACCTGGCACTACGTATTGGTGGAGACCGGCACCGGGAGGAGATAATTTAGTTCACGCAGAACAAGATTGGAATTATACTTTTACTACCGGTGCGGCAGTAACTCCACCTCCATCTGTAGCAACCTGTCAAAGAGTCATCGTCAGTAAAGATTTAAGCACCATAAAAATTGGGGATACGGTAACATTTACGGGTTATGGGAATATGACAAATCCCCCGGCGGGAGACGCTATAGATAAAATTAATTTTATAATTTTAAAAGATGGGGTATCGGTTTCCAATACTGAAGTAAACACAATTCTTGAAAGTGCCGGTGTTTGGAAAGCCACAAAAGATTTTACGGTTACTTCGGCAGGAAGTTATTCGGTTAGGATTAGAGTTCATTGGTTAAGTAAAAATAGCTGGTTAGAATGAACGGGAATAATAAATTATCAATAATTAGTATTCTGGGTTTGGTTTTGGCTTTGGTGTTGGGTGGTGTGGCAATAGCAACTGCTTTGCGGATGTCGTCCCAACCCTCCGTTTCTCCTACAGTTCCTCAATCAAAACCGCAAGCTTCAGAAATAACTGTTACACCGGCCTGTGCATTATCTTTTAAAGTAGCGGATAGCCCCGCGCTAAAATGTGAGAGTGTAATGATGATTCCTGGTGATCCGGCAATTGTTGGAGGATCGGAAACAAGAAGGCTTACTGCAACTGCCAGTGGGGGAATTACCCCCTTGAGTTATTCATGGGTATCAACAGGAGGCAGTTTGTCCGCCACTACAGGACAATTTGTAACCTGGACAAGTCCCGGATCAATTACTTCTTCGGATTCATGGAAAATTACCGCAACTGTTAAAGATTCTTCCGGTAAAACCGATTCTTCGGGTTGTGTAGTAAATCTGGCTGCCAATCCTCCTCCATCAAAACTGCCGGCATTGGTTTGTAATTCCGATTGTACCGATTCTTCGCAGTGTCCGTCATCAATGGCCTGTAGTAATGGGAAATGCCGCAATCCCAGTTGTGTTGTCCAGGCGGATTGTGTTTGTCCGCCACCACCGGTAGTTATGCCGCCGCCGGCACCAACAACTCAGACTCATCGTGAATGTAGAAATTATGCTTGTGTAGTAGTTAATGGGTCCGGGGAAAATACTTGTAATTCGGATGTGACTTGTAAACCGGCGGCTGTGGCTCCAAAAATTCCGGAGTCGGGAGTGTCATTGCCAACAATATTGGGAATAGTTGGAGGATTTGGGCTTCTTCTCCTGGGAATTTTAGTTGCGATTTAGCTAAAATATGAAAAGGATTCTTCTGGTAATAATAATATTATTGTTTGTGTGTGTGGGTATCGTAATGTTCCTTTCCCGTTCTTCAAATATTATAAACCCGTTAAGCAAACCCTCTTTAATATATGATTTGTCCTCTGTTTTAGAAAAAAACGGTTTAGCGTTTACATCTCCAATTATCAAAGATAATTCTATTATGGCTTCAATTTCCGGAATTTTAGTATCTTTTTCTACCCAGAAGGATTTTTTAGCACAGGTTCGGGCTTTACAATTGGTTCTGCCTAAAGTTAAAATGGACGGGAACAGAGTTTCACAAATAGACTTGAGATTTGATAAAGTGGTAATAAAATATGCCGAAAGATAAAATAATTTGTGCCATTGATGTAGGAAGTTCAAAAATTACAACGTTGATTGCGACGTATCTTAAAGAAGAAAAACTCTCCGTAATTGGTGTTTCTACAACAGCCTCAAAGGGAATGAAAAAGGGTCAAATTGTGGATATTGAAGAAACGGTATCTGCTATTTCCGAAAGTGTGGACGCTGCCGAAAGGATGGCCGGAATTTCCGTCGGTTCTGCCTTTGTTTGTATAGGAGGAGCTCATATTCAAAGCCAAAATAGTAAAGGAGTAGTGGCAGTTTCTCAACCGGAAGGGGAGATAAACCAAGCCGATGTTACCAGAGTAGTGGAAGCCGCCAGAGCGGTTTCTTTGCCGTCATCAAGAGAAATTCTTCATACTATTCCCCGTGATTTTATCGTTGACGGACAAGATGGAATAAAGGATCCGATTGGAATGACCGGGGTAAGGCTGGAAGTGGAAACACAAATTGTAACCGGCTCAAGCACCGCTATTAGAAATTTGGGGAAATGTATCAATGAAGTTGGGGTGGATATAGACTCTGTGGTTTTTTCAGGACTGGCATCCTCACAAGCCGTCTTGTCCTCTACGGAAAAAGAATTAGGTGTAGTTTTAATAGATATTGGAGCCGGAACAACGGATATTGCCATTTGGGTTGACGGAGCATTATCATTTTCTTCCGTTCTGCCGATGGGGGCGCGTAATGTTACAAACGATATTGCCGTGGGATTACGGATTAGTCTTGGGAGTGCGGAAAAATTAAAAATGGCAATCCCCGGGGAAAAAACAAATGATGAAATAGATTTATCGTCCTTGAATTTATCGGAAGAAATTAAAAAACTTTCCAGAAAAACTTTAGTTGAGGGAATTATTAAACCCAGACTTTTGGAAATTTTTACTTGTGTAGGAATGGAGTTGCAAAAAAGCGGTTTTGGAGGAATGACCCCGTCCGGAGTAGTCATTACCGGAGGCGGGGCCTTAACTGTAGGAATTTTAGAGGCTTGCAGGGCGCGTCTGGCTATGCCTTGTAGAATTGGAAGTCCGTTGGAAGATTTGAAATTAACGGGATTGACACAAGAATTGGATGGCCCGTCTTATTCCACAAGTGTGGGATTGCTTCTTTCAACACCACAGCGATCCTTGCCAAATATGAGTGGGTTTGGTAAACTGCCCTTTAATCTGCCCCTGAAAAATATTTTGCCCAAAGTGGGTAATTTTTTCAAGAATTTCCTGCCCTGACGCTATGTTAATAAAGCCTGATTTAACGAGATTTGCAAAAATTAAAGTTGTTGGTGTCGGTGGTGGCGGGGGTAACGCGATTGCCTCTATGATTGCTTCCGGATCAATTCACGGTGTGGATTTTGTGGCTGTCAATACCGATGCCCAAGTTTTATTGGCAAATGCCGCTCCTACAAAAATCCAAATCGGAGAAAATTTAACAAAAGGTCTGGGTTCGGGTGGTAATCCGGAGGTGGGACAAAAGGCGGCCGAGGAGTCTACCAAAAAAATAGAAGAAAAAATTGCCGATGCTGATATGGTCTTCGTAACAGCCGGGATGGGTGGCGGAACAGGAACGGGAGCTTCGCCGATTATTGCTGACATCGCTAAAAAATCCGGAGCTTTAACCGTGGCCGTGGTTACTAAACCGTTTGCTTTTGAAGGAGCAAGCAGAATGGTGGCGGCAGAAGAAGGGATCGCCAATCTTAAAGACAAAGTTGATGCTTTAATAATTATTCCCAACCAAAGAATTTTGGAAATCGTAGATAAAAAAGTTACCCTTTTGGAGGCTTTCAGAATGGCCGATTCGGTGTTAACCGCCGGAGTGCAGGGAATTTCCGATTTAATTGTTATGCCGGGGTTGGTAAATGTAGATTTTGCCGATGTCCGTGCGATTATGACCAGCGCCGGGTCGGCCTTGATGGGAATTGGGACGGGATCAGGAGAAAATAGAGCAGGGATGGCCGCCCGTCAGGCAATTTCTTCACCTCTTTTGGAAATAACGATAGATGGAGCCAAAGGAGTTCTTTTCAATATTATTGGTGGTGCAGATATGACCATGAGTGAGGTTGACGAAGCCGCAAAGATCATTGCCGCGGCGGCTGATGCCGACGCCAAAATAATTTTTGGTGCCACTATTGATGAAACAATGGTTGATCAAATAAAAATTACGGTAATTGCTACCGGGTTTGATGAAAATAGACAAAAGTTAAAAAATTTACGGTATGAAAGACCGGTGGCGAATAATAAACCGGAGGAAATTATGCAACAAGAACCACAAAAAGTTCAGCCCCAAAATACCGGTTTTGATGAATTCGGTGAAGACTTTGAAATCCCCGC
>CAYHYP010000002.1:11037-25837 GCA_964360925.1 uncultured Gammaproteobacteria bacterium
GTTGATCCGAAAATAAATTTTGTGGAAATGGAGAAAAAAATTCTGGGTGAGTGGTATTCATCGGGATTAGTGGAAAAATATCTTCATAAAAATGATTCTTCCAAAAAGAAGTTTAGTTTTTTAGACGGCCCAATTACCGCCAACAACCCTATGGGTGTCCAGCATGGTCAGGGCAGAACTTTAAAAGATTTATTTCAACGATATAAAAATGCCCAGGGTTTTAAGCAACGATTCCAGAATGGATTTGACTGTCAGGGATTATGGCTTGAAGTTCAGGAAGAGCGCGATCTGGGTCTAAACAGTAAGAAAGATATTGAAACCTACGGAGTAGAAAAATTTTGTTTAGGTTGCCGTAATAGGGTAGAGAAATTTTCTAAAATTCAAACCGAACAATCAAAACGATTGGGAATGTTTATGGATTGGGACAATTCATATTACACGATGTCCGAAAACAATAATTTATATATTTGGTATTTTTTAAAAAAATGTCACGAAAAAGGTTGGTTATATAAAGGAATTGATTCTATGCCCTGGTGTCCACGTTGTGGCACGGCTATTTCCCAGCATGAGTTATCTGATGACGGTTATAAAACAGTTGAGCATACTTCGGTTTACGCAAAATTTCCCTTAAAAGACGGTTCATATCTGTTAATTTGGACAACAACACCATGGACTTTGGCGGTAAACGTCGCCGTTGCCGTGAATCCAACTTTAACATATGTAAAGATAAAACTGGAAAACGGGGAAAAAATAATTTTAGTTAAAAGTCGCTTGAGTGTTATCACAGATAAATATGAAGTCCAGGAAGAATTTTTGGGAGAAAAATTAGTAGGTCTTTCGTATAAAGGCCCGTTTGATGAACTCCCGGCACAAAAAGATGTTAAACATAAAATAATTCCCTGGAAGGAAGTTTCGGGAGAAGATGGAAGTGGACTGGTTCATATTGCGCCCGGTGCAGGAGAAGAAGATTTTCAGTTGGGTAAAGAATTTAAACTTCCCACGTTGGCTCCTCTTGACGAATTCGGGATTTATCTGGAAGGATACGGAAATTTTACCGGAAAATTTGCTTTGGATGTTAAATTATTGATTTTTGAATCATTAAAACAAAAAGAATTATTCTATAAAACAGAACAAATAACTCATTCGTATCCTCATTGTTGGCGGTGTAAACAAGAATTGGTTTTCAGAACGACATCAGAATGGTTTATTAGTGCAAAAGAAATAAGACCCCTGGCTAAAAAGGCATCTAAAAAGGCCAATTGGCTTCCGGAATCTGCCGGAAAAAGAATGCAGGATTGGCTGAATAATATGGGTGATTGGCCAATATCCAGAAGACGTTATTGGGGTCTGGCATTGCCGTTTTATGAATGTGAATGTGGAAATGTGACAGTTGTGGGTTCAAAAGAAGAATTAAAAGAATTAGCTGTAGATAAAAAGTTGGTTGACGATTTAAAAGAATTGCATAGACCATGGATAGACGAAATTAAAATTAAATGTCCAAAATGTGCCAAAGAAGTTAAAAGAGTTTCAGAAGTTGGAGATTGTTGGCTTGATGCCGGAATAGTGCCGTTCTCTACTATGGACAAGTCGTGGTTTCCGGCAGATTTCATTACCGAATATTTAGGTCAAATTAAACTCTGGTTTTATTCCACTTTATTTATGTCTGTAACTTTGGAAAATAAAGTACCCTGGGAAAATGTTTTGGCTACGGGATATATTGTTGATGAAAAAGGAGAACCGATGCATAAAACGAAAGGAAATTACATTCCTTTTGATGAAGCTGCGGAAAAAATGGGGGTGGATACAATGAGATGGGTTTATCTTTCCAGTAATCCTTACGAAAATATTAAATTTGGATATGGTCTTGGAGATGAAGTCAGAAGACAATTTACATTGACTTTGTGGAATTCGTACAGCTTTTTTGTAACTTATTCTAATCTTAATTTATGGGAAAAAGTGGAAAGTAAAAATATACTTGATAAGTGGATTTTAGCCAGATTAAATCAAGTTGTTGAAAACGTTACGAATTCAATGGATAAATATGATCCATATGTTCCCACGAAAGAAATAAATAATTTTGTTTCAGATTTTTCTACCTGGTATATCCGAAGATCACGGGGGCGTATGACTGCGGAATTTTTCTCTACTTGTTATGAAGTTTTAGTCACGCTTTGCAAACTGCTCGCTCCATTTACGCCGTTTATAGCCGAAGAAATGTATAAAAATCTTAGTGGTGAAGAATCTGTTCATCTTTCTGACTATCCAAAAACTAAAAAATTTGATAAAAAAATTATTGAAGAAATGAATTTAGTGCGTAAGATATGTGAATTAGGTCATGCTCAAAGAAAATTAAATAATTTAAAAGTTCGTCAGCCATTGCAAAAAATAACGATTGATAAAGATTTGTCTAAAGATTTGTTGCAACTGGTTAAAGATGAATTAAATGTTAAAGAAGTTATTTTTGGTGATAAGTTTGAACTGGACACAAAACTAACTTCGGAATTAATTGCCGAAGGAAAGGCACGAGATTTGGTCCGGGAGATCCAGGATGCCAGGAAAGCTGCCGGAACAACTCTTGATGAAAAAATTATTGTTCATCTTCCCGATTGGCCAAAAGAGTTTGAAGAATATATTAAAAAAGAAACTTTGGCTATTAAATTAATAAAGGGTGATGTGTTAAAAGTTGAGAGATGAAAAAAATAATTACACAGGGATTACAAATATCTGTTATCAAAAATAAAGACGAGGAGTTTATTTCGTTAACAGATATGGCCAAATTTAAAGATCGTGAGGCAACCGGCATAGTAATTGCTAACTGGCTGTCAACAAAATACACGATCCAATTCATGGGAGCTTGGGAACAGGTTCATAACCCAAGTTTTAATGTTATGGAATTCAATAACATTAGAAATAGTGCAGGCTCTAATGGATTTATACTATCATCTTCAAAATGGATTCAAAAAACAAATGCAATTGGTATAAGATCATCCTCTGGTAGATACGGAGGAACCTATGCTCATAGAGATATTGCCTTTGAGTTCGCAACATGGTTATCACCGGAATTTAAGTTGTATTTGATTAAGGAATTCCAAAGATTAAAACAGGAAGAAAACCGAAAATTAGAATTAGGTTGGGATGTTAAACGACAGTTAACAAAAATAAATTATAGAATCCATACGGATGCTATTAAAGAGAATTTGCTTCCACCACATATTTCAAAGCAATCCGTGAGTATTATTTACGCAAACGAGGCTGATGTTTTAAACGTAGCTTTATTTGGTAAAACGGCAAAAGACTGGAGAAATGAAAATCCGAAAATGGATGGTAATATTCGTGATTATGCTGATGTTACACAATTGGTGGTACTTGCAAATTTGGAAGGAATAAACGCTGAATTTATCCGTCGTAATATTCCCCAAGGTGGGCGTTTACTTCAATTAAACGAAATTGCAATAACACAAATAAAATCACTTATTGGAAATAGCTCCATTAAAAAATTAACTGATGATATTGAAAAAATTTGACAAGACGTTATTGGTTTGTTCCATAATTTTAATGGGGTTTGGAACAGCCGTTATTGGCAGTGTCGCTCCTAGTTTGGTCGGTTCACAAATATTATTTTATATCGCGGGACTGGGGTTATTTTTTCTTTTTTCTCAAATAGACCCCCGAATTTATAAAAGTATTTGGAAGCAAACATACGTTATTTCCATAATTTTATTGTTGATGACGCTAGCTTTAGGATTAGAAAGCCGCGGGGCAACCAGATGGATTTCATTGGCCGGATTTCGTTTGCAGTTTTCAGAAATTTTAAAACCATTTTTAATGATTTCGTTGGCAGCTTTAATTAGTTTTCAACAGGAATCAAAATTTAAAAATTTTTTATATTTTCTGATTATTGGGGCTATCCCCATGTTTCTTATTTTTAAACAACCGGATTTGGGAAGCGCTTTGGTATATTTGGCGGGATCATCTTTTATGATTTTTGTTTCCGGAATAAATCTTTGGTATATTTTTTCCGTGTTAATTTCCTTTGTAATATTTTTGCCGGTGGCCTGGCATTTTTTGGCCCAGTATCAAAAGGACAGGATTTTTAGTTTTATTAACCCCCAAGTTGACCCGTTAGGTATTAGTTATAACGCTATCCAAGCGGTAATTGCCGTGGGGTCAGGAATGTTTTTTGGAAAGGGGTTAGGTTTGGGAACCCAGTCTCAACTTCTATTTTTACCGGAGCATCATACCGACTTTATTTTCGCTTCCACGGCCGAAGAATTGGGATTTTTAGGTGCCGGGCTACTATTAATAGTATATTTTATTTTGATTATGAAAATTTTTAAAAATGCCGGTGCTACAAAAGATTCCTTTGTCCGTTTGTTAATTGTCAGTCTTGGAGCAATGATTTTTGCGCAGGTATTTATTAATGTGGGAATGAATTTGGGAATTTTACCCGTTACCGGTATTACCTTGCCGCTTGTTTCGTACGGGGGCAGTTCTATTCTTTCCGTTATGATCTCTTTAGGGATAATCTCCGGCGCATATTGTTTTAACGAGTAAAATCCAGTAAAATAGCAACATATGGATTTTGCAGTCATTAAATTAGCCGGAAAACAACATTTAGTTAAGGCCGAGGACGTAATTTCTGTGGACGCCGACTTGGGTAAAGTGGGTGACAAACTTGATCTGTCTGAAGTTTTACTGACAAATATCTCCGATAAACTTGAAATTGGAACTCCGTTGGTTGCCGGCGCAAAGGCTTTGGGGGAAATTGTTTTTTCGGGAAAAGGAGTTAAACTTCATATTTCCAAATTTAAAGCCAAAAGTAGGTATCGTAAAACCATCGGCTTCCGCCCCAATCTCACAAAAATTAAAATATTAAGTATTGGAAATAAGCCTGTCATTGCGAGCGTAGCGAAGCAATCTTCTTCTCCCGTTAAAAAAACTCCGATTGTTAAAAAATCCAAATAACCCCGTGAAAGGTGAATACATATTCGTAAATATGTAAATACATTATCATAAGTATGATAATTGACATTATGTAAAATTAGGGATAAAATTGGGACATGGAAAATAAGTTTATTAACAGAAAACAGGAATTAAAATTTTTAAATGGTCTTTACAAAAAAACTCGTAAAGAAGCACAGTTTTTAGTTTTATACGGTAAGCGACGGGTAGGAAAAACGGAATTGATAAAGCATTTTATCAATAAAAAACCCAGTATTTATTATTTGGCTACCCGAGGTAACGCCCAAGATCAGCTTAAAACTGCTTCGGAATTAATAACATCATATTTTGGTGATTCCGAGGTAATTGTGGCTACGTGGCGCAGTTTATTTGACTATATTGGGAAGAAGTTAAAAACAACCAAAAAAAGAGTCGTGATTATTTTTGACGAATTTCCTTTTTTGGTGGAGTCTGACGAGGCTATTTCTTCCTATTTTCAATATGGTTGGGATGAACAATTAAAAAACACAAATGCAATTGTGGTTTTAATGGGATCCAGCATATCCATGATGTATAAACACGCCCTAGTCCACAGTGCCCCTTTATATGGGCGAAGAACTGCACAGTGGCTTTTAGAGCCGTTTACTTTTGCTGAAAGTAAAAAGTTTTTTGCATCCTATGATTTTGAAAAAAATTTTTCATTGTATTCTATAACAGGTGGTATCCCTGCCTATTTAAAAACTTTTGATATTACCAAAACTTTAGAAAATAATATTAAAGACAATATTTTAACTAAAGGAGCATTTCTATCACTTGAACCGGAGCTTTTAGTTTCGGAAGAATTTAGAGAGACGAGAAATTATTTAACAATATTAAAAGCTATTGGATTAGGTGGGACAAAATATTCCGATCTTTTAAATCTAACGGGGTTAGAAAACAATATATTACCTAGTTATTTATCAACGCTTATTAATTTGCGTTTAATCAAAAAAGAAGTTTCGGTTACAGAGGATAGTTCCAAAAGTAAAAGGGGGATTTATTTTATTTCCGATAATTTTTTGCGTTTCTATTTTACTTTTGTTTATCCAAATGCAAGCCTTATTGAAAAGGGAGCTACAATGGCCTTTTTTGATAAAATTAAAAATGAATTTGCAACGTATGTGGCTAAAATTTATGAGGAAACAGCCGTGGAATTTGTGGAAAAAAAGCAAATTTTTCCTCAAATTGGTCGATGGTGGGACAATAATACGGAAATTGATCTTGTGGGTCTGGATAAAGAAAAAAATGCGATTTTGTTTGGAGAGGTAAAATGGACTAACCAACCGGTTGGTTTTGACGTTTTAAATGCGTTAATTGAAAAGTCTAAAAAGGTTATTTGGGGCAAAGCCGGTAGATTTGAGCAGTTTGTTCTGGTTTCCAAATCTGGTTTTACCCCTAAACTTAAATTATTTGCTAAAGAGAATGGTATTTGGCTTTTTGAAAAAGATACAATTTTATGATGAAATATCTTTTTGTTTTTGGAAATACTCCTGATTTGTCTAAGGCCGAGTTGGAGGCCGTTTTAAAATCTAAAAACTTCAAGCTTACCCAAATAATTTTTGAAGGGAAAGTTTTGTGTATAGATTGTGAAGATTTAATTCCGGAAGAAATTTTTAATCTTTTGGGTGGAACTGTCAAAGTTGGGGAGATTGTAGAAAACGTTGATTTTAGCGAATTTGTGGGTAAAAAGATTTCTTTTGGAGTTAGTATACTTACTGCTAAAGCAAATTGGAAAGATGTCATAGATTTGGACAAAAAAATTAAAAAAGAAATTGGTGGACGTTTTGTATTACCACCCAAAGGGGAAACGGAATTAAGTAGTGTGGTTGTAAAAAAACAAATGCTGGTGGAATATTTATTATTCCAGGATTTGATTGCCAAGACAATTTGGGTTCAGGATTTTGAAGATTGGGGAAAAAGAGATTATGGCAAACCCCAAGTTGAGGCTCACGTTGGCATGCTTCCTCCAAAGGTAGCCCGCATGATGATTAACTTAGCGCAATCAACAAATATTTTGGATCCATTTTGTGGGACTGGGACGATATTGATGGAGGCTTTGACAATTGGTTTGTCTGCCATTGGGTCGGATAAAGATTCCAGACAAATAGAGCGGGCCAGAAAAAATTTGGAGTGGTTGGGAGAGAGTGCCCAATTATTGGTTTGTGACGCGACTAATATCAGTCAAAAGATTTCCGCAGTAGATGCCATCGTTACCGAAGCGGATTTAGGGCCCAAACACGGATTGGATCAACTATATATAGAATGCTTCAAAAACTGGAAGGGGAAATTCAAAATAATTGTCATCGCTCTACCAAGCCCTAATATCATTGACAAAGTCAAATCTATGGGATACACTCTTGAAAGTGGACCGTTTATTTACGCGCGACCACAAGCAATAATTAAAAGACATATCGTAGTTTTTAAAGATGGCACATACTAAAGCTTCGGCTACAACTAAAGGAAATAGAGACTCGGTTGCCAAAAGATTGGGAATAAAACTTTTTGGTGGCGAAAAAGTGATAAACGGAAATATTATTGTGCGTCAAAGAGGAACCAAATTAAATGCCGGTCCGGGAACAAGGTTGGCAAAGGATTATACGATTTATGCCGTCAAAGACGGTATTGTTCAATACAAGAAATTAAGAGGACATAATTATATTAGCGTACAGTAAAAAATGGCCGAAGATCAAAAAATTACATATTTGGATATTAATATACTTCAACCCAATCCTCTTCAACCAAGAGGTTTGATTACTCCTGAATCTTTAGTAGATTTGGTTGATTCAATTCGTGAACATGGTATTTTAGAGCCGATTGTGGTGGCGGAAACTCCGGCCGGTTACCAAATTATTGCCGGAGAACGTCGTTGGAGAGCTTCTAAAATTGTAGGACTTACTCAAGTCCCTTGTATCATCAAAACCACCTCTCACCGCGGAATGTTGGAAATGGCGATTGTGGAAAATGTTCAACGGGTAGATCTAAATCCTTTGGAGCGGGCACAGGGTTTTAAACGAATGATGGATGAATTTTCTATGGGAACGGCTGAAATTGCCCAAAGGGTAGGAAAATCACAGGCGTATGTTAGCAATTCCCTTCGTCTTTTAACTTTACCTGATGCCTTGAAGGATGCGCTTCTTTCCGGGATTGTAACGGAAGGCCATATTCGAGCCTTGGGTGGGATAGAAGATCCCAATCAGATGGTAGAGGCGCTTCGTCAGGTTTTGCGCGAAGGTGGCAGTGTCCGACGGGCGGAAGAACTTTCCCGTGAGTTTAAAGCCAAAGCGGGATCGGGACCGCGAAACCAAGTGGAACGGGTCCATAGCGAAGAAATTATAAATATTGAAAGCCGCCTGAAAGCACGTCTGGATGCCAATGTTAAAATTACTCAATCAATGAGAGAACTTCGTTTTGTTTTGATTGTAAGGGGTAATATAGAAAAAACCGGCGAACTGATTCGCAGAATTGATGAGAGTATAGAGAAAGAATTTCCCGTTGATTCTATTGGGGTAGAAGCCCAAAACGGTCAATCGGCCAGTATCTAAAAAAGGCTTTTCCCACAAATTCACTGGGTTTTACCGGTCCAAAATCCCTGGAATCACTGGATTGGGTGCGGTTATCTCCCATCGTAAAATAATGTCCGTCGGGAATTAAACTTTCGGTATTTTCGGCTAGAAAACTCTCCGATCCGGTATAAACCGACGGATCAAGATATGCCGATTCGTCCAGAATATCTCCATTGATATAAACTTTTCCGGCTTTAATTTTAATCTTTTCACCGGGGAGGCCAATAATTCTTTTTATAAAATCTACCTCGGCATTTTTGGGAGAACGGAAAACTACGACATCACCTCTTTTGGGCATTCCCAGACGGTAGGAAATTTTATCGGTAAGGATATACTCGCTGTCGTGATAAGTGGGTTCCATGGAATGTTGTTTTACCTGATTTGGCTGAAAAAGAAAAAGATAACAAACAACAAAAATAGCCAGGGCAAAAACTATAGCTTCAATAAAATCCCAGAAAACTCCAAAACTTTGTTTTAATCCGTCTAACACCATATTAGTGTAGTGTCTGTGGTAAAATTTGACAAGTGGAAAAAAGGGGCTGTTAATTCACTGGTAGAATGACGCGTTTACATCGCGTTCGCAGTAGGTCCGATTCCTACACAGCCCACATGCAAAAAGATGTAGTTTCTTATAGGAATACAAATGCTGAATTTTATTTAGCGGATTGTCTGGAAGTATTAAAACAACTTCCAAATAATTCAGTTGATCTTACGGTAACTTCACCACCTTATTCTGATCAGAGACAGGGAACGTATGGGGGAATACACCCAGATAAATATGTTGAGTGGTTTCTACCAATTACCAAAGAATTATTAAGAATAACGAAACCAACAGGCACTTTTATTTTGAATATCAAGGAAAAGGTTGTAAACAGCGAAAGACACACATACATTTTAGAGTTAATAATAGAAATGCGAAAACAAGGTTGGTTATGGACGGAGGAATTTATATGGCATAAAAAAAATTGCCATCCGGGTAAGTGGCCTAATAGATTTAGGGACGCTTGGGAAAGGTTATTGCAATTCAATAAAGAGAAAAATTTTAGTATGTATCAGGACAATGTAAAAATACCAATTGGTGATTGGTCTAAGGTCAGACTAAAAAATCTTAGTGAAACGGACATGCACAGAGATAATTCTAGAGTTGGAAGCGGTTTTGGTAAGAATATCTCTAATTGGGTTGGTAAAGAATTAGTTTATCCGTCAAATGTGTTACATCTTGCAACTGAAAGCTCAAATAAAAATCATAGCGCAACATTTCCCATGAGTCTTCCAGAATGGTTTATCAAATTATTTACAAAAGAAGGAGATATAGTGTTAGATCCTTTTGTAGGAAGTGGCACCACTTCTATTGCATCCTCTTTATTGGGAAGAAATTCAATAGGGATAGAAATATTAAGTGAAAATTATAATGTTTGTTTGCAAAGATTTGATCAAGAGACCAAAAAAATAAATACTAATAAAATTGTCAAAAAAGAAAATATATTAGAGATACAAAAGAACCAATTGCCGTTATTATATACGGACAATATATATGCAAGCATTTAATTCAAAATTACTACAAGATTTTATTTCACAAAAAGTAATAGCTCCTTTTTATAATATTAGGCTTAAAAAACTGGAAAGTTTACAGCTTAATGATATTCTTAAACGGAAAAATCCTTATTTATTTAAGGCTAAAAATATTCAAACAGCTGAAGAATTAGTACGCTATATTTTAGATGCCTTTTTACCTTCACAGGAAGAAACGATTTTTGGTAACTTAATGGAAGATTTGGCTATTTATGTTTGTAGTATTGTTTATAAAGGTTATAAAGCCGAACAGGGTAAATATAAAAGTGTAGATTTAATTTTTGAAAAGAACGATATTTTATATATAGTTGGAATAAAATCAGGGCCTTTTTGGGGGAATAAAGACCAAATTGATAAAATGAAAGGAAATTTCAATAAGGCCAAAAAAGAATTGAGTAAAACATATAATTCTAGAATAGTGGCTGTCAATGGTTGTATTTATGGGAAAGACAATAAACATTTAAAGGGCGCTTCCGGAAGTACATATTATAAATATTGTGGCCAGGAATTTTGGAATTTTATCACAGGAGACAGTGATTTCTATAAAAAAATTATTATTCCAATTGACAAGGAAGCTAAAGAAAGAGACATTAAATTTAGAGAAATATATTCTTCCAAAATAAATGAACTCACAAAAGATTTTTCAAACAATTTTCTTTCAAAAGAAGGACACATTAGTTGGGAAAAAATTATTGATTTTGTTTCAAAGAAAAATAATTAATTCAACAAATAATTTATTCCCCGGTATAGAAGGATTGATTGGTAATAGGAACCGGAGTTAAGGAGATCGTCTGCGGTGGATTTCATTGATTGCGCAAGGGAGAGGTTGGCAGCTTCGCGGGTTATAAGACTTGATTTTGCTAATTTAGCATTGATAGATTTTAAAGATCGCGATTGTTCGCTAAGTGCCGTGCCTTGACTGATTACCGTTTTATTTTTATCCACGATATATACTAAGAGTTGATTGGCAATATCTTCAATATTTTTTCTTTCCAGTGCCTGATTCTCCGTTTTCAAAAGATTTATTAAATCTATATATGATTTTTCCAAAACTCCCTTATTAACCAACGCGGCGATAGATTTTACGGTTCTGTTTTTGGAAAGCGCAACCAACGAATTAAACGAGAAAAGTAAAATGTTGTCCTGATTATTGACAAATTTTTGAGAAGAATCGGGAACGAAATTATAATTAAAAGTTTTAGTTTGATTTAAAGAAATGGTATTGGTGATGGTTTTTTTAACCAGCCGGTTAGAGTCTGTAAAAATAGAATCTAGTTGAAAATTTCCGTTTCCTGTTCCCGTAATAGTAACTTCATAATTTTGAGTGGTGGGGTTTTGAATAAAAACAGCATTACCGGTTTTACCGTTTACCGTAATGGTAGCCGGAGAGTGAATTATAAAAGCCAGGACAGAATTTACGGAATTATTTTCTGTGACCAAACTTGAGGGAGTTAAATTTAAAGTATTCATAATGTCGGTAAGGCTATTGGTAGTCCGGAAATAACTTTTGTGTTCCACGGAATAATCTGTGCCGGAAATATTAGAACTGGATTTTAAAACTGTGCCATCTCCAATTCCCGTGGAGTAAACATTGGGTTTACCGTCTATCCACAGACCCAAAGCTTTGTCTAAGGCGGATCGGGGAGTGGTAGAAAAATTTTCATAAGTTGCCAAGTTATTGCCGGAAAGGGTGGTTATGGTTGGAGTGCCGGATAATGATTCCAAAAGAGGATTACTGATTAGTGGAGTGGGGAGGAGATCTTTTACCCCCGGGAATTTATTTTGAATAATATCTTTGTTGGATAAATAGGGAAAATTGGTAGAATGGAGGGCGATTTCTTCAATAAGTTTCATAAGAGGATCGCGGTCAAGCTCTCCCCCTTCCCAAAGTTGGTAGGCCATAATTAGTCCTTTGTGCGGTGTTCCGGCGGTGATAATTTTTCCGATTTTATCTGAACAGCCGGATACTTTTTCAAAACAATAACGGGCGACCAGACCGCCCATACTATGGGCAACAATATTGGCTTTTTTGCCAATTACTTTATTTCCTAAAAAAGAATTTAAACTGGTAGCGGAGTCTACAACAGATTTTCTGTAATCATAGGCAAACGTAAATAGATTTTGATTTTCAGTAAGCCCCGCGTTTTTTAGTGTGGATAATAATGGCTGGTAATAATTATCCGTAAAAATTGGCATCAATTCCCAATCGGCGTATGTTGTTGGTTGATTTTTAATAAGACCTTTGTATGACCAGGATCCTAAAAAGCCGGGAATAAAAATTACGGGATCCGGTTCCGGATTTAAATCGGCATAATAAATCCCCAGCCCTTCCACACTCACCAAAATCCTATCTCCGGCTACATCCAAACCCCATGTGTTTCTACCTAACCAATCGTTTTGCCCAACATTAGTCCAAGTGTCTCCACCATTAATAGATTTCCATAATTTTCCAATTCCACCACCACCATTAGTCATGTATAAATCTCCATTTTTATCTTGAGAAATGTGAAAGGGGTCAACACTTGTTCCTATGTTTTTAGGAATCCAAGTATCACCATTATTGTAGGATGCATACACGCCTTTATTTTCTTCATATTTTCCGGTATAAATAACAGAGTGTATATTATCAAAGATAGATCCAGTAGATGATGCATGATCAATGGGCATTTGACTCCAATTTATTCCACCATCTGTAGATCTATAAAAATGTGGGTCGGAATCGGCCAAAATAAAGTTTGGATTCAACGGATTAATATTTATTTGTGAATTATTGTTAGACCCCAATTGCGATATTTTCTGCCATGTTAATCCTTTATCAGTTGTTTTATACAATCCAGACTGCCCGGAATTACTTCCACCAATTCCAATGAACATAATGTCCGGATTATTTGGGTGAATTGCTACAGACCTTGGAGTTGGGGCAGAAAAAATTTTAGACCAGAATAATCCACCATTTTCAGATAAAAATATTCCGCCATTGGTACCCCAAACACTAATAGCAATAGTATCTGGATGATTATTCGAAATAGATATCCAATTTATATCAGCGGCTACAGGTAAATTATTTTTAACGCTGATCCATGTTTTCCCAGAATCGATTGATTTTAGAATATCTATATCTACCCATTTGCGAATAGATGCATAAACGATTGAGTTATTAGTACTGGAACTTGTGATATATGTACTTTCTCTTGTAGGGTAGACAAGTGACCACGAAAGTCCAGTTGCTTGCAATGGATTGGAGAAAAAAATATTGAGACAAAAGAGGGAAACAAGGAAAGATATTACTTTGTGCATCTACAAGATATAATCTATCTTATAGAATAATGTTATGTCAACAAGTAAAAAAATAACCGTAGTGGTCCCTACATATAACTGTGGAACAAAGCTTAGAAGTTGTTTGGAAAGTGTCAAATGGGTCAACGAAATTATTATTGTTGATATGGGTTCTACAGATGACACATTGCTTGTTGCTAAAAAGTACGGGGCCAAGATTATCAAAAGATTTCCAAGAGAAGGAAATTTTGATTTGAATAGAAAATATGGAATGAAAATGGCAAAATCTGATTGGATTTTAAAATTAGATTCTGATGAAGTTTTAGAAAATGAATTAATAAATGAAATTATAAATTTTTTAAAGTCTGAGGACGATGGAAGTGTAGATGGCTTTTATTTATACAATAAATTTTATCTTTTTGGGAAACAAATCAAACATGGATTTATTCAGAGAGGGTCTAATGAATTAAGACTAGTTAGAAAAAATTGCTGGAAATATAATCCTTATAGATATCACCAGCAATTAGTCGTAGATGGAAAAAAAGCTTATTTGAGTGGGTATTATTGTCATTACAATTATACAAATGTATCTGAATTCATTTTTAAAACAAATAAATATACAGAACTAGATGCGTCAAAATTAACATCTTTGATAAAAATAAATATAGTTTATATTGTGTTAAGCTTTCCTAAATCGTTTTTCAAATTTTATGTTATTCAGTTGGGATTTCTTGATGGAATGATTGGTTTAGTGAGTTGCTTCTTATATGCGCTTTATTATTTAATAGAAAAAATTAAGGTTCGGGAATATGTATTAAATAAAACATAATGACTATGACATGTAGGGTTTGTAATAAAGATGAATATAAATGTATATTGATGGGGAATGGGTATGGACTTTGGAAATGCGGGGGTTGTGGAGTAGTCATGACTGTAGGCAAGTTTGATGATTCGCAATATGAGAATGAAAAAGAACTGAAATTGCAATTTACAAATCAAAGAAAATCTTTTGAAAAATTTGCTTTGGAATTATCAAATTTTTTTCCAATAAAAAATGGAAAATTATTGGATATTGGTTGTGGTTTGGGTTGGCTGGTAAACCAAGCCCAAAAAATGGGATTTAACGCCATTGGCATCGATAGTGGTAAAGCCTGCATTGATGTTGGAAAAAAATACTTACACGCCAATATAAAATATTGTTCCCTGGAAAATTTTAAGTCCCAGGAAAAATTTGACTTAATTACTCTTAATCATGTTCTTGAGCATATTGAACACCCCAATATTTTTCTATCAAAAACAAAATCCTTCTTAAAAGAAAATGGCTATATAATAGTAGCCTGCCCAAATATAAATTCTTTAATGTTTAAAATTTTTAGGCAGAAATGGTATGGCTTGGTACCCAACCAACA
>CAYHYP010000003.1:0-2210 GCA_964360925.1 uncultured Gammaproteobacteria bacterium
CGGCAACAGTTAGGGGGATTTTAGAGATGCTGAAACAAGTTCAGCATGACACTTATGGTACGTGTGTAATTGTTGGGCGGTCGGAAATTGTGGGGAAACCATTGGCAATGGAAATGATAAACCGGGGAGCAACCGTTATTGTTTGCAACAGTAAAACGAAAAATTTGGAGGATTTTACCAAACAGGCCGATATTTTAATTTCTGCCACCGGTCATCCAAATTTAATAACTAAAGAAATGGTTAAACCCGGGGCAATTGTAATTGATGTTGGATCACCAAAAGGGGATGTGGATTTTGAAAATGTAAAAGAGGTAGCCGGTGCCATTACCCCCGTTCCCGGTGGCGTTGGGCCTATGACTATTATTTCCTTGTTGGAAAATGTGTTGGAAGCTGCTAAAATATGAAAATAGTTTGTCATGCTGAACTAGTTTCAGCATCTCAAACAAGTTGAGAGATCCCGAAACAAGTTCGGGATGACACGTATGAAAGATATTGATTTAAAAGATTTATTGGAAGCGGGATGTCATTTTGGACACCAGAAAAACCGGTGGAATCCGAAAGCCGCACCGTTTATTTATGGTGACAGAGAGGGCGTCCATATTGTTGATTTAATCCAAACAAAAGCCGGATTAGTAAAAGCAGCAGAATTTCTGTTTGATCTGGCTAAAAATAATGGCACCGTTCTTTTTGTTGGCACAAAACGCCAAGCCAGCCCCGTAGTGGAAGAAAATGCTAAAAAAGTAAAAGAAGCAGTTCCCGTAAATAACAATTTTTATGTTCTTCTTGATCGTTGGCCGGGGGGTCTTTTGACAAATTTTGTAACCATAAAGAAAAATAATTTGGATACTATTTTAAAACTAAATGAGGATATTTCTTCTAATAACTTTGTTACTAAAAAAGAAAAATTACTGGCCACCAGAAAATTGACAAAATACGACCGGGTTTATGGGGGCTTGGTGGGGTTGGAAAAAATTCCCGACGCCGTTTTCTTTGTGGATATAAAACGTGACTATGTGGCCATAAAAGAGGCAAACAGAACCGGGGTTAAAGTTGTGGCCATTACGGATACCAATACCGATCCCACACCGGTGGATTTTGGTATTCCGGCCAATGATGATGCCGTAGGAAGTGTTAAAATTATTATTGATTATCTTGTTGATGCGTGGATAGAGGGACTACAAACGAGAAATAAAAAAGTAGATGCTGAAATAAATTCAGCATGACAGTAGTGTCACCCTGAATTTATTTCAGGGTCTCAAATTATATGATAAAAATTGATGATATTAAAAAGTTAAGGGAAGAAACGGGAGCGGGGATTGCCGATTGCCGTGAGGCTTTGGAAAAAAGCAAAAATTTTTCTTTGGCAGTTACTTTTTTAAAAAATAAAGGGATTGAAAAAGCGGCCAAAAAAGAGGGCAGGGATACTTCTTCGGGACTTGTTTTTTCCTATGTTCACGCCGGGAAAATCGGAGTATTGGTTGCTTTGGCCTGCGAAACGGATTTTGTCACAAAGACGGATGCCTTTTTAAATTTGGGTAAAGAAATCGCTTTGCAAGTGGCCTCCATGAATCCTAAAAATACCGCGGAGCTTTTGAAACAGGAATATATCCGGGATACAAAATTGACGATTGGTGATATGATTAAAGAGGTAATAGGAAAATTAGGAGAAAATATTAAAGTTGATGGATTTAACAGACTTACAATCTAAATTTGAAAAAATCATTGAGGTCGTAACTTCAGACCTGGGGACAATCCGTACCGGAAAGGCCACCCCTCATCTTATTGAAAGTTTGATTGTGGAAGCCTACGGTTCCAAGATGAAACTTCAGGAATTGGCAACGATTGCTGCCTCCGACCCCACAACTTTGATCGTAGTTCCTTTTGATGTTTCCAATGCGGATATTATTGCCAAATCTATTTCCGATTCCAATTTGGGATTATCTGTGGTTGTAGAAGATATCCGAATTAGAGTAATGGTACCGGCACTTTCTCAAGAGAGAAGGGAAGAATATGCCAAACTTGCCAAGACAAAAGTTGAAGGTGGAAAAGTAATGGTAAGACAAGCCCGTCATGAAGCCATGGAAACGGCGGCAAAAAGTACCGCGGATGAGGATGCCCAAAAACATTTGGAAAAAGAGATTCAATTAATGACGGATAAAACCGTTGCCCACCTTGACCAATTGGCTGATTTGAAGGAAAAAGAGTTGATG
>CAYHYP010000003.1:2310-23725 GCA_964360925.1 uncultured Gammaproteobacteria bacterium
GTTTTTTTATTAATTCTTTCCATTTTAGTTCTCATTCATGAGTTTGGGCATTTTTTGGTGGGGAGAATTAACGGCATAAAAATTGAGGAATTTGCATTGGGCTTGCCATTTACCAGACCCATCTTTTCAAAAAAATTAAAAGACGGTATGAAAATCTCCTTGTACCCAATTTTATTTGGGGGATTTGTAAAATTATTGGGAGAAGAAACGTCAGAAAAATCGAAAAACGCTTTTAACCGTAAAAATGTTTGGCAAAGAATTAGTGTGGTTGTGGCCGGAGTGACTATGAATCTTTTGTTGGCAATTTTTTGCTTTTATCTTTTTCTTGGTTTTTCAGGATTTAAAGTTGTTATTCCAAAATTTTCCGATTTTAAATTTACCAGTCCTACAGCTCCCGCGGTGGCAATTACGGCGGTTTTAGACGAGTCTCCCGCAAAAAAGGCCGGTCTTTCAGCCGGGGATATTATTTTAAATGTTGACAGTAAAAAGTTTTCTTCGTTACCCGATTTTCAAAAATATGTCAGAAATCAAGCCGGAAAAGAAATGACTTTTTTGGTTGCCGACACCGCGCTTTCCCAAGAGAAAAAAGTAACTCTTATTCCTCGCGAGAATCCGCCAAAAGGGGAAGGACCGATGGGAGTGGGAGTGGGGGATGCTTTGGTTATTTCTTATATTTCACCCCAAGAGAAATTTTATTCCGGTTTAAGTTATACCGCGGATATGTTTGGTTACAACATTAGTGTCATTGGTCATTTTGCTTCCTCTGCCATTAAAGAAAAAAGTGTGGAACCGCTTTCGGAAAGCGTTTCCGGGCCGGTGGGGATTGCGTCGGCCGTGGGGTCAATTTTGGATTTGGGGGGGATAACGGCCCTTATTCAACTTTTTAATCTTTTAGGCCTATTATCCTTGTCCCTGGCTTTTATGAATATTTTGCCGTTTCCGGCATTGGATGGGGGCAGATTGGCATTTTTGTTGGTGGAAGCATTCACCGGCAAAAAACTTTCCGCCGGTCATGAAAATAAAGTCAACCAAATCGGAATGATTTTCCTTTTGGGACTAATTGTTTTGGTATCCTTTAGTGACGTAGTAAAAATAATTTCTCCGTTTTTGCGTTAATTGTCATTGCGAGCGAATGCGAAGCAATCTTCTTATGTTAAAATAAATTCATAGATTGTTCCTTCGCCATTATAAATGGCAAATTAGCCGAAATATATTTCGAAAAGAAAAATAAAAAAATAAATTTTCTTGGTCATTGTTATGTTAAAAGAACAGAATTTGAAACTAAAAAAGAACAAGCAATGATTGACGAAGATACAAAAAAAGTTCGTTTAAAATATTATAGTGGGAAATATACAAGAGTTGATGTTGGTTCCCACAACTAGGTTTATTCATGAGAAATCTAACCTTAAATCCGCACTAGGGAAAATAAGGTTAAAGGCCAAAGTAATCACGGAAGAGTTGGTCGTTTTCAATTTTTTCAGCCAGAATCATACGAACCTCGCCTGCAATTCCTAAATAGTGACGTAAGAATTCAACCTCTTTATCACAAGGAAAGGCATGGAGATAAACGCTTTCTTGAAGAGGGTAAAAATTCATTGACCGTAATATTTTTCTGAATTTATCACGGGTTTCTTTTTTACCGTCGAGAATGTCATAAAAAATCAGTCTCCATTTACCGTCCCAGTTAGACGGTTTGTCAATTTTTAAACGATCCAAATTAGCCTCTAAAACTTTTTTAATGCCATCATCTGTTAGTTTAACGACAGCTTTATTTCCTATTTCTTCAATTTGGACAAGTTTTTTTGCCTCCAGTTTTTTTAATGCCCGTCGTAAGTACCCAATATTAAATTTTTTCCATTCCTTCCAACTGGAATCGTCTTTAATAAAATCCTTAAAAAGACGAGCAGTGCCAGGCATAACTAAAATCATGGCCAATCCGGTTCCACCCGCCAGAAGAAGCAAAATCCGTTTTAATTTTTCACCGCGCCAATTAAGACCGGCTTGTTCCTGCTCAGCTAATAAAATTTTCGCCAAAGATTCTAATTCTGTCATCCTAACCTAATTTACACACTAGGGTAAATAAGGTCAAGATGGAAAATGGTACTGCTGTCATATTGATCGGTGATATGACTTGCTGTATATTATCTATGTATGATTGATTTGACACAACTATTATCCAAGCCCAAATTGTTTAAAGCGAGTAAATAAATCTATGAAAAAGTTTTTGAAAACTAAATCCGAAAACTTGTCCGAATGGTATACAGATGTAATTCTAAAAGCAGAATTAGCTGATTATGCTCCCGTAAAAGGTTGCATGGTAATTCGGCCTTACGGCTATGCTTTGTGGGAATCTATCCAAAAATTTATGGATCCACTCATAAAGGAGCATGGAGTTAAAAACGCATATTTTCCTTTATTTATCCCTGAAAGTTACTTAAATAAAGAAAAAGAACACGTTGAAGGATTTTCACCTCAAATGGCAGTTGTAACTTATGCGGGTGGTGAAGAGCTAAAAGAAAAATTAATTGTTCGTCCGACTTCGGAAACAATAATGTATGAAATGTATAAACAATGGACGCAAAGCTGGCGTGATTTACCAATTCTTATTAACCAATGGAACAACGTTGTTCGCTGGGAGAAACGAACATATTTATTTTTACGAACTTCGGAATTTCTTTGGCAGGAAGGGCATTGTGCCCATGCTGATCATAAGGAAAGCATGGATACTGTTCTTTGGGCACTTGATATTTATAAAAAAACCTATATGGATTTAATGGCCACATACGGGGTTGCAGGAGTAAAAAGTGAATCGGAAAAATTTGCCGGGGCAGATAAAACTTATACTTTTGAAATATTAATGCCGGACGGAAAAGCACTACAAGGTTGCACTTCTCATGATTTGGGCCAAAATTTTGCTAAGGCTTTTGAATGGTCTGTCCAAGATAAAGATGGCAACCAACTACATCCCTGGCAAAACAGTTGGGGTTTTTCAACAAGAAGTATCGGGGGTTTAATTATGGTTCAGAGTGATGATAGTGGTTTAATTTTACCTCCTAAAGTGGCCCCAATCCAAATTATTATTGTTCCAATTCCCGGATCAGAAAACGCAAAAATATTAGCTCAAGAATTAAAAAAGGGTCTGAAAGAATTTAGAGTGGAAATTGATGAAAGAGAAGGGGAAACTGCCGGGTTTAAATTTAATAAATGGGAAGTAAAAGGAGTTCCAATTCGTCTTGAAATTGGGGAGAAAGAAGCAAATTCAAAAAGTGTGACAGTGGTTCGCAGGGATACGGGGTATAAAAATATAGTAAATGTGGAGAATTTAACAGAGACGCTAAATACTGCCTTTGAAGAAATTCAGAACGGACTTTTAGCTAAGCATAAGAAGTTTACAGAAGAAAATACTCATGAAATTAATACTTACCAAGAATTTAAAGAAATAATGGAAGGGCCAAAAGGGTTTATCTCTGCATTCTGGTGCGAAAATCCGGAGTGTGAGAAGAAAATTAAGGATGAGACAAAAGCTTCAACGCGATGTTTGCCGCTGGATTTTAAAGAAGAAAAAGGAAAATGTATCTATTGTGGAAAAGAGGCACATCATCGTTGGTTGTTTGCCCAGGCTTATTGAAGTATTGAAAATAAGGTGTATTTTTCTTCCACTCTTGTTCGTTTCTCTCAAAAGAGATAAAATCCATCTGTAATGGAAGAGTGTGTTTTTTGTAAAATTATAAATGGGCAGATTCCGACGGATTTTGTCTATCAGGACGAGAATATTGCGGTTTTTAATGATGTGAAACCACAGGCAAATAAGCATTTGTTATTAATTCCCAAAAAACACTTTTTGGATTTAAACGATACGCCGGAAAATATAGTATTAGCCATTAAAAAGAAAATTTTAGATTTGGCAAAGGAATTTAAAAGTTATAGAGTTATAATTAACGGAGGTTTAGCCCAGCAGGTTAAACATCTGCATTTTCATTTATTAGGAGAGGTGGTGTGATATTTTATGGTAGTAGTTAAAGCGCAACCGGGACAATCATCTGATCAGGTTATACGGGCTTTTCAAAAAAAGGTTCTCAACGAGAACATTTTAGACGAGCTTAAAAAACGGGAGTTTTACCAAAAGCCGGCGACTGTTCGCAAAAACAAAGCCATGGCCAGGAAACACCCGAATAGGAGACAGACATATTAAAAGTCATCCTGGAGCCCGAAGGGCGATAGGATCTTTAAAAAAAAGATTCTATCACTTCGCTTCGCTCGTTCCAGAATGACGAAATTATGCTATTAGACCAAATACAATCAGAGGTGGCACAAGCCCAAAAGGCGCGGGATCAATTAAAAGTTGATACCCTGCGGTTTTTGTTGGGTGCTATTTTTAATTTTCAAATTGAAAAGGGCAGAGACTATGTAGCCACAGACAATGATGTTTTAAACGTCATTTCCAAACAGGTAAAAACTCACAAAGAATCAATAGAAATGTTCGGGAAGGCTAACCGCCAAGATTTAGTTGACCGCGAAACTGCAGAATTAAAAATACTTCAAATTTATTTACCGGCGCAGCTTTCCGAAGAAGAAGTAAAAAATAAAATTAACGAAATAAAATCACAAAATTTAAGTGCCGACTTCGGAACTCTTATGAAATTGGCAATGGCAGATTTAAAGGGAAAGGCGGACGGGGGTTTGATATCAAAGTTAATTAGAGATATTTAATGGTAAATATTTTTATTAATTCAGAGTCCCGTTATCCCGTTGACCGGGAAAAAATTAAAGCTGCAATTACCTCCGTTTTAAAATCCAGAAAAATAACCAGCGCGGTTGAAATCTCGGTTTTAATCTGCGGAACACGAAAAAGCAAGGAATTGGCCAAAAAATATTTAAATGATGATAAACCCCATAATGTGCTGTCTTTTCCCATGGAAGATATGCATCTTTTGGGAGATATTGCCGTGTGTTACCCCCTTGCTCAAGAGGAAGCGAATCGGGATAATGTTTTGGTAGATACTAAAATAAATGAGCTTGTTAGCCATGCCACTTTACATTTATTAGGAGAACATCATGTATTATCTTAAATACCGGCCGCAGACTTGGGAAGAAATTGATAGTGTCAAAATTCGTGAGAGTTTGGGCAAATCTATTTTGGAAGATAATTGGTCTCACGCTTATCTTTTGCTGGGAAGTAGGGGAACGGGAAAAACTACTACCGCCCGTTTAATTGCCAAAACCGTCAACTGTACCAAACGTAAAAAGGGTGAGGAGCCGTGCAATAAATGTGATTCCTGCAAATCTATTTCTACAGGGTCTTCAATGGACGTAATTGAAATTGATGCCGCTTCACATACGGGAGTTGATGACATCCGTGATCTCCGGGAAAAAGTAAAACTGGCCCCCAGTCTATCCAAGTATAAAGTTTACATTATTGATGAAGTTCACATGCTTTCTACCAGCGCTTTTAACGCGTTGTTAAAAACTTTGGAAGAACCGCCCATGCATGTCATTTTTGTTTTGGCCACCACCGATCCTCAAAAGCTTCCGGAAACTATTATTTCCCGTTGCTTGGTTTATGATTTTGGCAAGGCACAACAAGACGAAATTGTTACCGGTCTTAAAAAAATCGTCACATCCGAAAAGTTAAAGGTGGAAGAGGATGTTCTAATTCGGGTGGCACAAATTTCCACCGGCTCCCATCGTGATGCCGCCAAAGTCCTTGAGCAGTTAGCCTCACAGAGTGCCAAGATAGATATGGCGCTTCTGGACAGTCTAAACACCTCAAATTTTAGTATTCAGTCAAAAGAGTTGTTAGATATTCTTGTGCGTGGGAAAAAAGAAGAGGCGTTTATTTTGATTGAAGAGTCTGTGGATCATAGCGATATAAAGGTTTCGGCGCTTACTAACGCTCTGCTGTCTTTATTAAAAGACATACTTTTATCCGGTGAAAAAACACAACTGACATCAAAGGATATCTGGTGGTTGATGGAAAAATTGATAGACTCAAAAAATTTGTCTGTAAATTGTCCGGTGGCGCAATTGCCATTGGAGATATTAGTAGCGGAGTGGTGTGAAGATATTCGTCATTCTGGAGTCCCGCAAAGCGGGGCGATGAGCAAGCTCGCGGCTTCGCCGCTAGAATCTTCTAAAAAAATAGATGCTATCGCTTCGCTCCAGCATGACGATACCTTTAATTTAATAGAATCAAAGTGGCCGGAGATTGTTGCCGCGACCAAATCCTATAACCACAGTCTCATGGCTGTTTTAAAAGCCGGTAGTCCAAAGGGGATAAGCGGCAACGTTTTGACCATTGGAGTTCTTTATAAATTTCATAAAGACAAATTGGAGGAGCCAAAAAATAGGGATACCCTGGAAAAAGTTATCTCTGATATAATTGGAACGGTTATTGAGGTCAAATTTGAACTATTAAATAAGAATTGATATTGGAGGTGAGTATATATGGGAATGTTTGACGGATTAAAACAATTAGGCGATCTTAATCAAATGCGGCAACAAGCACAGCAAATTCAAAGTCAGCTGGCAGCCGAACGGGTTGAAGTGTCCAAACAAACCGCTAAAGGCCTTTTAAAAATTGTCTTGACAGGCGATCAAAAAGTTTTAGAAGTTTCTTGGGATGGTGTCCGTGATTATGAACTTGAAGCGGCTTTAGGTGAAGCTTTATATAAATCTCAAATGGTTGCCGCCGGTAAATTACAGCAATTAACTGGAGGACAACAGTGACTTTTCCTAAACAAATTAAAGATACAATTGAAGCCTTTCAGAGGCTGCCGGGAATTGGAGAAAAAACGGCGGCCAGATTGGCGTTTTATTTGCTTCATGTTCCTGACCCGGAAATTCAAAGGCTTGGTAATGCTGTCTTAAACCTTAAAAAAGATATATTTTTGTGTTCAATATGTAAAAATATCAGCGACACAGAAGTCTGTAAATTATGTGAAGATACTTCAAGGGATACTGGTGTTATTTGTGTTGTGGAACAGCCCTTGGATGTGTTTAGTTTTGAAGAAACAGGGCAGTTTCACGGCCTTTATCATGTTTTACATGGAGTGATTGATCCTCTCCACAACATCGGCCCGAAAGAATTGTATATAGATGCTCTATTTGATCGTTTAACAGGGTTGCACCCTGTTACGGAAGTAATACTGGCCCTAAATCCCACGATGGAGGGAGAAGCAACGGCAATGTATCTTGCAAAGAAATTGAAAATTGTAAATTGTAAATTGTTAATTACGCGTCTGGGTATGGGTATGCCTACAGGTGGGGATATACAATATGCTGACAGCATGACTTTGAGTCGGGCATTAGAAGGCAGAAGAGAAACATGAACATAAACGATTTTACTGATGAAATTGTGGAAGAAGTAATAAAAGATATTCCCCGTCGGGCAAAAAAGCAAATTTTTGGAACTAGTCAAGGTAACGTTAGTGATGTTACCGGAAAACCAATTCCCAAAAAACAGATTGTGTCAAAAATTTCAAGGGAAATTGACCAATTGGATGCAATTAAATTAAAAAAAATGCGTGAGGATTTTGATAAAATGAAACTTCAAACGTCTCAAAGTAAACCGTTGGATGAAATTCAAAAAGCTAAACAAGTTGATAATATTGTAGATAAAACCTTAAAAAATTCCCTATCAACGGGGGAGAATAAAGGAGGCGCGGGGTAAAAATTATGAAAAATAAAAAAACATTGACAGGTAACGATATTAAGCTTAAAATGTTTTAAGTATGAAATCAGAATTAGTTTCTTGCTGTTTAAACCTTTCCTAACTCGGGAGGTTTAAACGTGTTTTAACTACCTCCCGAACGGGGGGATTTTTTTAGGCCCGCAGCTAGCGAGGACCGCAAGGTTCTCGAGCAAAGCGAGAGGTTCTTATGCTTACAAAATTTATCTTTAACAAGGCAAAGTATTTAGCTTCCGATGAAAATGGGAACGAGGTTTTTTTGATTGTTGATTATGAAAACAACAAATATAGTTTTGAGGGTAAGGGAACTGGAAAATTAAGGGAGGAACTGGTGCTTATTGCAAAGAGTCTCCTAAAAAGAAAACACAATGTTAACTTTGCAGATCACGTTAGGGTATACTAAAAATATGAAACTTTATAATACAATGTCCCGAAAGATTGAGGAGTTTGTTCCGATAAATTCTCCACATGTTGGAATGTATGTCTGCGGACCCACGGTTTATTGGTCCACTCATATTGGTCATATGAGCAAATACGTAGGGGATGATATTTTGCGGCGTGTTTTAGTTTATAACGGTTATGGGGTTAAAGAGGTAATGAATGTTACTGATGTGGGGCATTTGACTTCGGATGCTGATGAAGGTGAGGACAAAATGGAAAAGGGAGCAGCCCGTGAGGGTATTTCGGTTTGGGATATAGCTAAAAAGTACGAGGAGGAATTTTTTGACACTATGGACGCGTTGAACGTGGCAAGACCAAATATTGTCTGTAGGGCAACCGAATATATTCCTCAGCAAATTGCTTTGATAAAAAAGTTGCAAGAAAAAGGCTTTGTCTACGAAACCGACGAAGCGGTTTATTTTGATGTTTCAAAATTTCCTGACTATTCAAAATTATCAGGTCAAAAATTAGAGGAAAAAGTTACCGGGTCTAGAAACGAGGTTATTGTTGATTCTCAAAAAAAGCACCCTTATGATTTTGCCCTTTGGATGAAATGTGTGAACCGTTTTAAAAATCACATTATGAGATGGGATAGTCCGTGGGGGGAAGGATTTCCGGGATGGCACATTGAGTGTTCGGCAATGTCTATTGCTAATCTTGGGGAGCAAGTGGATATAACAACTGGTGGAATTGACCACATTGGTGTTCACCATCCGGCTCAAATTGCTCAAAGCGAAGCGGCAACTGATAAAAAACCGTTCGTGAAATATTGGGTTCACAGGGTTTTTATTATGGTTGACGGCAAAAAAATGAGTAAAAGTTTGGGAAACTTTTATGAATTGAAAGACGTAATTAAACATGGTTTTGAACCGCTGGCCGTTAGGTATTTGTTTTTGACAGGACATTATAGACAGGCAATGAATTTTACTTGGGAAGCTCTTGAAGCCGCTCAAACTGCGTTAACAAAATTAAGAAAAAAAATAGAGATGCTGAAACAAGTTCAGCATGACACCAGTTATAAACAAGAATTTTTGGATGCGGTGAATAATGATTTGAATATGCCGCAGGCTTTGGCTGTTGCTTGGAAAAGTGAAAATAGAGAAGATCTGATTGAATTTGATAAAATTTTGGGGCTGGATTTGTTTAAAATTGAAAAGAATAAAGAAACTCCTGATGAAATAAAAGAATTGTTAAAATTGAGGGAGAAATTGCGGGGGGAGAAAAAGTTTGCAGAGGCTGATAAGATTAGAGAAGAAATAGAAAAACATGGATACGACGTCAAAGATAATAAAATATAGTCTATTGGTCATAGGAGTGGTGTTGTTTGCCAACGTTCTTCTGTTGGACTTTTTTTTCGTTTCTCAACGGGGAACGATCCTGGATCTTCAAACCCGTATTTCCCAAATTTCGGATAATACTAAAATGTTGGGGGGATTGATTTCCAACAATCAAACTCCATCTACAGAAACGGTAACAATTCCGGAACAAACATCCTGTCCCCAGACTTGCGTATCCTTAATTAACGCCGTTAAAACAGCAGCACCGACAGTGGCTCCGGTAGTTACTCCACCTGCCTCGGTTCCCCGCGGTGGTGAATATTTTGTTCCCATGGGAAGTGGGTCGGTTTTGTCGTCTGAAGCCACAAGTTCCAATTGGAAGACAATTGAGGGAGCCCAGGCAACTTTTGATAGTGGCAATTATGGAAATATAAAGGCCGCCTATTTTGAAACTTTTATCCATGTAGCCACGAACGGGGATGTGCATACCAGACTTTTTGATGCTACAACCCCTTCTGTATTTTTTGGCAGTGACAAAAGCACAAATCAAACCGTCTCTACTTTTGTTTCTATTCCCATAACTCTGACCGCCGGGTCAAAAACATATAAAGTGCAAATGTATTCTTCTCAATCTACCGGGACTTTAGATCAGGCCAGAATCCGTATTGTAGTTCAATAAAATGCGTTCCTATTTAATAATTTTTTTTATTGTTCTGTTGTTTGTTTTATTTATTGGTGATTTTAGTTCTCCAAAAGAATTTATGGAGGGAATAATTACCTCAAAATCTGTTAGTAGTGTAAGGCTTCCTATAATAATGTACCACTATGTTCAGTATGCCGATCCAAAAGACTCCGGAAGGGTAAAACTTTCTATCTCTCCGTCAATTTTTGAAAATCAATTGAAAGCCATGCAAAAAGATAATTTTCAAACAATATTCGCCCGGGATATTTCTGATATTATTTCCCAAAAAAGTGATAAAAAAATTGTTTTGACTTTTGATGACGGATACGAAGATTTTTATTATTACGCCTTTCCTCTTTTAAAAAAATATCAAATGAAAGGGACTATTTATATTATCTATAATTTTATTGGCAGAAATGGATATTTAAACGAAAGTCAAATTAAAGAAATAATTGCTTCGGGACTTGTGGAGTTGGGAGCTCATACTTTAAATCACGCATACTTAAAAGATATGAAAGAAAATCTTGCCTGGAAAGAAATTTATGATTCTAAAATTTTGTTGGAAAAAAAGTTTGGGGTTGAGGTTTCCGGTTTTGCGTATCCATTCGGGGCGTTTAGTAAGGAAACCGTTAATCTGGTTCGTAAAGCCGGGTACACAAACGCGGTTTCTGTCGTTCCGGGAATTATGCAATCGGACACAAACGACCTCATTCTTTTTCGCATCCGCCCGGGGTATATTAATACCAATAACTTTACAAGGTCTCTGGAAATGTTTAATAAATGAAAAATAGTTGGATAGTTTATACGATAATTGTTATAATAATTCTGTTATTTACAGGGGGACTTTTTTGGTGGAGTTTACAACCAGAAATTAAAATGATTACAGAACTTAAAATTGAAGATGTCGTTGTGGGAACGGGAGCAGAGGCCAAAAGCGGGGATACGGTTACGGTAAATTATTTGGGAACACTTTTAGACGGAACAAAATTTGACAGTTCATATGACCGCAATCAACCATTTAGTTTTGTTTTAGGAACAGGGCAGGTTATTGTGGGTTGGGATAAAGGTTTGTTGGCCTATGGAATCCGTGGAGCCGGTGGAGTAATCGGCCCCAACGAACCATTAATTTTTGAAATAGAGTTGCTGAAATTATGATCGTAATAATTTCCTTGGTTTTAACAAATATTTTCTTAATTTATCTTCTCAAAAAACTTCTTTTTGAAAGCGAACATGATTTTTTAACCGGAGTTTACAGGCGGGAATATTTTTATAAAATAATTTCCCGAATAAGTAATGATTACAGTGTTCTTTTAATTGATATTAATGGCTTAAAACAAGTCAATGATAAATATGGTCATTTGGCGGGGGATAAACTTATTATGGATACTGCTTCGCTTTTGCAAAATTTTGTCCGCTCCCAGTCTAAAGAAAGAAAAAGTGATTTTGTAGTCAGATGGGGTGGGGATGAATTTTTGATAGTACTTAACGGCTGTTCAAATCATGGCGGGAAATTGGTTCTTAACCGTTTATTAGAACATGTGGAAAAATATAATCATAAAAAACCGGAGTTAAAAAAGATTAAATTTTCTGTAGGATTAAGCTCCAGCGATCTTGCTACCACAGAAAATACTTTTGAAAAAGTTCTTCAAAAAGCTGATGAAGAAATGTATCAGGATAAAAACAAAAAGAAAGAGTAAAAAATTTACCTCCTCTTTTTTTTAGATTTTCTGGAGAGGGGATTGCGCTTGTGTTTTCCCATGACATTTTTCTTGCTCATATTTCCTCCTTTCTATATTTCTATATTGTCATCCTGAATTTATTTCAGGATCTCTCAACTTGTTTGAGTAAATTTTCTGGCATTCGCCAGAGATGCTGAAACGAGTTCAGCATGACAATTCCTATATATCCATATTTTAGCATATCAGTTTAAAAGTTTTTTGAAAACAAGGGATAATTTTTTAGGGTCGTGACGGAGCCTGCCAAGCTGGGGATCAACAACGGTAGCATTATGGAAAATTACCCGTTTATTAAATAAATTTTCTTCCCAGCCCAAGAAATGTGAATGTTCCAAAGAATAATGTTTGGCAACCCGGGGATATTTTTTCTCAAATTCTAATTGAGTTAATTTCGGAGCAATAAAAATATCAATAGGATCGGCAAGCCCGGAATATTTTTGAAAAATCTCCAGATAATCTTGAGGCAAAAATTTATCTGTCTCATTTTTTGTACTGGCTAAATTTGTTATCAGAATTTTTTTGGCAGCGGAAAGGCGAAATGCCTGTTGAATTCCTTTCGGCAAAAAATTTACAAGGACGGATCCATGGAGACTTCCGCAGGAGTAAAAAATAACATCCGTTTCTGCAATGGCTTCTACCGCTTTCATATAAGCCGTAACTTCCGGTTCCAGCCACATTTCACAAATTGTGTCGGCAGACATTCTTTTATCATCCAATTCGTGTTCTCCTTTAAAAATCTGTCCGGACATAGTTCTAAATGTTAATTGACACCCCTGTGTGGTTACCGGCAAAATTTTCCCGCAAAATTTAAGGCCGGTTAAATTTTCCAGAAGATTTTGAATTTCGCTAAAACCATTTTCCTGATTAAAATAATGAGAAAAAATCGTATATCCCAAATCCTGTTCCCGGTCATTTCGCCTCCGGAGCATTTTAATCAGATTTTGAACCCGTTTGTCATTTAATTGTTTAGGGCTGATTAACGATAAAAGAGTTCTTAATCCATCACTGTACGCCACTTCTTTTCCCCGGGCATCGGTACGCATACGGCCGGTAATACCCCCCGAATCCATAACGGTAACAATGGAAGTTATGTTTTTAATTCCGGCTAAAAGCAAGGCTTCATTAATAACCGGCATTCCCGATCCGCCGCCAATAGTTACTATTTTTAAAGCCACGAACAGATATTATCACAAAATAAGCCTATCTTATTGCTATAATCTAAATATGGATATTTCGTTGCGGGTTTCACATATCTCTAAATCTTATTCTAATGTCTTGTTTGAAGACGTTACTCTTGGTGTTACAGGTCCCACTAGAATTGGTTTAATTGGTGATAACGGCTCCGGAAAATCCACTCTTTTAAAAATGATTGCCGGGGAGGAAAGTGTGCCGGTAGGAAGTATCACTTGGGGAAAGGATGCCAAAGTGGGTTATCTTGAACAGGAACTTGGAAAAGATTTAGATACCGCTTCCGGTGGCGAGAAAAAGATCATAAAACTGTCGCAATTATTTTATGGAGATTACAATGTAATTCTTTTGGATGAACCTGATAATCATTTAGATATTGATAATCGTTTATGGTTTCAAAGTTTAGTGGAAGATTTTGATGGAATTCTCATCATCATCAGTCATGATCGAAGTTTTTTACGAAAGTGTGTGGATAAAATTTGGCTTTTGGAAGAAGAAAAGATAAAAGAGTATCCATATAGTTATGATAAATTTGCTAACGTTTATGGCGATAATATGGCCGCCAGAAAACATTTATGGGAAGTTCAGGAAAAAGAACGCAAACGGTTGGAAGCGATGGTTAAAGAATTTAAACGTAAAGCAACTATGAGTAAAGATATGGCACCAGCATACAAAAGCATGATTAAAAGATATGACCGATTTGTTGAATCAATGATTCAAAAACCACCGGAGGAAAAAACTTTGTCATTGGGTAGTGATACTGCAAAACAATCCTCTCGTAAAACGGCAATACATCTAAAAAATCTAAATAAATTTTATGATAAGGATCAGATTTTGAAAGATCTTTCTTTGCATGTTTTCTGTGGAGAAAAAATTGCTATAAATGCTCCTAATGGTTCGGGAAAATCTACCCTTTTAAATGTTATTTCCGGTCGTCTTGAATATAATTCCGGGGAAGTTTATCTTGGACCAAATTTAAAAGTGGGGACTTATACGCAGGAACATTTAAATTCTCTTGATGAGAACGCGACCCTGGCGGAAGAATTGCAAAAAACTGGCCAATTGGAATGGTTTCGGGGGATAGGGTATTTGAAAAGATTTATGTTTACGGACTCTCAAATTAACTCCGCAGTAAAGTATTTAAGCGGCGGTCAGAAATCCCGTTTGCAACTTGCCAAATTTTTGGTGACAAATCCCGATGTCTTAATTTTAGACGAGCCAACAAATCATTTGGATTTAAAAACAGTTATAGCCTTGGAAAAATTTTTAATGGAATATCCTGGGACATTGATTTTGGTCTCTCATGATAGGGAATTGGTGGAAAAGGTGGTGGATAAAATATATTTGTTAAATGATGGACAACTACAAGGGTGAGACCCTTGTAAATATATTTTCTGTTAAAATACTTCTATTATGCTACAAGTAGGAATTGTTGGGTTGGCGAATGTGGGGAAGAGTACACTTTTTAATGCACTGCTTAAAAAACAGCAGGCTTTGGTTGCCAATTACCCGTTTGCCACGATAGAGCCAAATATAGGAATAGTTCCGGTGCCGGATGAAAGACTGGAAAAACTGGCAGATTCTATCGCTTCGCTCCAGAATGACGTACGACCTCCAATTATTCCCGCTACAGTGAAATTTGTGGATATTGCGGGACTCGTAAAAGGAGCAAGCCAAGGGGCAGGACTGGGCAATAAATTTTTATCTCATATCCGTGAAGTGGATTTAATTTGTGAAGTGGTCAGGGATTTTAATGATGAAAATATTATTCGGGAAGGGAGTGTCAGCCCCAAAGATGACATTGCACTTATTAAAACGGAATTGGAGTTGGCGGATTTAGATGCTAAAGAGGGAGCATTTCCATTAGCCAAAAAACCAATAATATATGTATTTAATGTTAGTTATGATAAGTTAGATCCTATCGCTTCGCTCCAGGATGACGTTATTAAAATTGATGCTAAGGTTGAGAGTGAATTGGCGGGGTTTAGCAATGAAGAACAAAAAGAATTATTAAAAAGTTATGGCATGGAGGAGCCGGGACTTAACCGTTTAATTAAAAAAGCTTACGAAATGTTGGGATTAATTTCATATTTGACCGCCCCCGACTCCGCCAAGGCTTCGCCGGGCAAGGGGTGGGAGATTCGAGCATGGACGATTAAAAATGGGACGAAAGCGCCACAGGCGGCAGGGGTAATCCATACGGATTTTGAAAAAGGGTTCATCAAGGCAGAAGTCGTTGACTATGAAGACTTTATTAAGTACAATGGCTGGCAGGGTGCGCGTCAAAACGGCAAAGCACGGATCGAGGGAAGAGATTATATAGTTAAAGACGGAGACGTCATAGAATTTAAAGTAAATGCGTGATTACGAACTAACAATTTTATTAAAAGAGGATAAGGATGTAAAAGTCCTATCTGCTTTAGTGGAAAAAGCCGGGGCCAAAGAAGTAAAAAAAACGGATACGGAAAAACGCCCATTGGCTTACGAAATTGCGAAAATGACCGAAGCTTTTTATATTTTTTTTGAATTTAAACTTGAGGCAGAAAAAATTTCCCAACTGGAAACTCAATTAAAATTGCAGGATAATATCATTAGATATTTGTTAGTTAAAAAAGGAGAGTAATGTCCGGAAAATCACTAAACAGAGTAATGCTAATCGGGAACGTCACACGTGATCCCGAGTTGCGTTATACCCCGCAGGGAAATGCGGTTTCCACTTTTGGTTTGGCTACCAATCGTAGCTGGAAAACCGATACCGGGGAGATTAAAGAAGAAGCCGAATTTCACCGCCTGGTAGCCTGGAATAAATTGGCAGAACTTTGTAGTCAACTTTGCACCAAAGGAAGAAAAATTTACGTTGATGGGCGTTTGCAAACGAGGACTTTTACGGGATCGGATAATTTGCAACATACCATTACGGAAATTGTGATTGATGACATGATATTGCTGGATTCAAAAATGGCGGCAGTAAGCGCTACAACACCAGCCGCTAAAGAAAAAGAAGAAATTAAAGTAGATAAAAAAACTAAAAAACCCGCCTCCACCGAAGGTTCCGGCGAGGCAAAGGAAGACATTAACGCAGATGATATTCCATTTTAATATATATGTTTAAAAAAAGACTTAAACCAAAGCCTGTTAAAAAGAATTGTCCCTTTTGTAAAGGGGATAAAGAGCCGGATTATAAAAATTTTAAAGAGTTGAAAAACTATACCAGCGAACGTGGTAGAATTTTAGGTCGCGCCAGAACCGGGATTTGTGCCAAACACCAAAGACGGATTGATCAACAAATCAAGCGCGCCCGCCACCTTGCCTATCTTCCATTTGTAGAGGGAGTTTAATATTGTCATCCCGAACTCGTTTCGGGATCTCTCAACTTGTTTGAGATGCTGAAACAAGTTCAGCATGACACTTCGTTTTCCGTAAAATATTTTATTCCTCGCAATGACATGGAATTTTTGTTACAATTTTTTGTCATGAGGTTTGTGAAATTTAGAAATATATTTTTAATTTTAATAATTGGTCTTTTTTGTGGTGCCGTAGGATATAAATTGGGGACAACGGAATTAAAAGTTAAACTGGCTGCTTCAAAAATTCCCAATTTGGAAATAATCAACAAAATCCCCAGCGATAAAAAGGCTGCGGATTTTTCTCTTTTCTGGAAAGTTTGGGAGGAACTTTCTTTAAAATACGTTGACAAATCAAAACTGGATTCACAAAAAATGGTTTACGGAGCAATTTCCGGAATGGTTGCTGCCCTTGGTGATCCTTATACTCTTTTTCTGGCACCTGTTCAAAATCAGAATTCCAAAGAAGATTTAAATGGTAGTTTTGAAGGAATAGGAGCCCAACTTGGAACAAAAGAGAACAAAACAGTGGTAATTGCCCCGCTGGCTAATTCACCGGCGGAAAAAGCGGGGATTAAGGCCGGAGACTGGATTTTAAAAGTGGATGGAAATGATATTTCCAGTTTAAGTCTCCCGGAAGTTGTTTCTAAAATCCGTGGTCCAAAAGGAACACCTGTTACTGTTTCCGTTCTGCATCCTAACGGGGATAAACCCGTGGATGTAACCATTATCAGGCAAGTAATAATTTTAAGTAGCGTGGAATGGAGTAAAGAAAAAAATACGGTTCATTTAAGATTAATGAGATTTGGAGACCAAACCCAACCTCAATGGGATAACGCGGTCAATGAAATTAATCAATATATTGCTACGTCTTCGGGAAAAGTTACCGGGGTGATTTTGGATGTCCGAAATAACCCCGGCGGATATTTAACAGAGTCGGTTTATATTGCTTCGGAATTTTTATCATCAGGAGTAGTTGTAAAGCAAAAAAATTATCGGGACGAAGTGCTTACTTATAGTGTCAATCGTTTGGGAAAACTTTTGACGGTACCATTAGTGGTTTTGATTAATCAGGGTTCTGCTTCTGCGTCGGAAATTTTAGCCGGAGCTTTGCAGGGGGCAGGAAGAGCTAAATTGGTAGGGGCAAAAAGTTTTGGAAAGGGAAGTGTGCAAGAGGTTTCCGATCTTACTTCAGGTGCCGGACTTCATATTACCACTGCCAAATGGTTACTTTCCAATGATGTTTGGATAAACGGTACGGGTTTAACCCCGGATGTTAAAATTGATAACGACGAAAAGGATCTTACAAAAGATTTACAACTGGAAAAAGCCGTGGAGATATTAAGCAAAAAATTTATTTTGTAGAGCGGTGATAATTTCCTGCAAATTTCCCTCCATTATTTTTGAAATATTGTGGAAGTTTTGGTCCAAACGGTGATCGGTGATACGGTCTTGTAAAAAATTATAAGTGCGGATTTTTTCGTTGCGCATGCCGGTTCCCACCTGGGCTTTGCGGTCGGCAGAAAGTTCATTAAACCGTTTTTCTTCTTCTTGTTCCCAAAGAATCTGGCGGAGTTTTTTCTCGGCTTTTTCGCGGTTCTTTGATTGATCCCGCTCTTCACTACAGGTAACAATAATTCCTGACGGTTTGTGAGTAAGTCTTACCGCACTACTGACCTTATTCACATTTTGCCCTCCATGACCGCCACCGCGGAAAAAATCCCAGTCCAAATCTGAAGGTTCAATATGGATGTCAAAATCTTCCAACTCCGGCATAACGGCAACGGTGGCAGTGGAAGTGTGGACACGCCCGGAACTTTCTGTAGAAGGAACTCTTTGTACTCGGTGAACCCCGGATTCGTATTTTAATTTTTCGTAGACTCTTTTACCCTTGATTAAGATTGACAAAGTGCTTTCGGGATAAACTTTCCAACCGCAGGAAACGGCGAATTTGGCATACATATTCAAAAGATCCTGCCCCCACATTTTGGCTTCTTCTCCGCCGGCCGCTCCCCGGATTTCCAAAATTATGTTTTTTTGATCAAATAAATTATCTCCGGAATTGGATAAATTTGATAAATTGGACGAATTTGATTGAAACGAAACCAATATTTCCTTTTCTGTCTCCAACTTTTTAATTTCTTCTGCAGCCATTTCAGCCATAAGAGGATCAACAAGGAGTTTTTGCGCCTCTGCAATTTTATTGTTTAAATCGTCAAGGTAATCGTACATCTATTTAGCGTCTTGCAGCATTTCCCGGAGTGTCTTTGGACGACGTTCATCCTCGGCAATTTTTTGTTTTTTGTCTGAAACGACAGCTTGTTTTGCGGAAGCGACTTTAATTTTTGAACGGAATTTTTCAATATTTCCCACAGTATCTACGAATTTTTGAGTGCCGGTATAGAAGGGATGGCATTTGGAACAAATCTCAACTTTGATAGAGGGTTTAGTGGAACCGGTAACAAACGTGTTACCACAAACGCAAGAAACCTGCGCCTGGGGATAATATGTTGGATGTATATTTGCTTTCATTGAGCTATTTTACTCAATTTCTCACGATAAAACAATACTTATTCTGTGTCATCCTGACGAATGTCAGGATCTCTCGCGAATGCGAGTGATTTCCCAGACAAGCTGGGAGATGCTGAAACGAGTTCAGCATGACACATCTTTATTGAACATTTTGTGAATTGGGTGCCAGTGGAGGCGTTTTTCGGCGAGGAGGATCCCCAGAAAAACCAGACCGCTGCCAATTATAAAAGGTACCGTAATTTTTTCCCCAAGCAGAGGAATGGCAATAAGAATTGCTACTACGGGATCCAAATAGGCAAAGACGGAAACTTTGTATGCCTGCATTCTGGCAATTGCCCAATGATAAAGTATGTAAGCCGTCAGACTACTAAATAATCCTCCAAAAATAATTCCGGTTAAACCTTTGTTATCAATAACAGCCAATATCCCCGGATCCTGAATATACTCAATGAGCATTAATGGTAAAAAAGTTATCGTGCCTATAAAAAATGCCCAAAAGGTAAAAGGAATCGCGTTTTCATGAGTAAGAATTTTCCTGGCAACCAAAACTTGAATCGCTGCGGAAATAGTGGCGGCTATTAAAAGTAAATTTCCCATTATTTCCATTGCTACACCATGATTAAGTATTGGTTCCAAAATAATAAAAAGGATACCTATTAAAGACAATATTAATCCTAAAATAACCTGTATTTTTGGTTTTTCTTTTAACCAAATTATTGACCCGATTAAAATAAAAATTGGGCCGGCGGAACCAATTATCGGGGCGTTTATGGACACGGTTCTTTGCAATGCCAAAAAAAAGAAACTGATGTTAAAAGTAGTAGCGCACAAAGAAAATAACCAAAGCCATTTATTTTTTAAATCAGACATTTTAAGTTTTTTATGGATAAAAGGATAAAGTAAACAAGAAGCCATTAGAAAACGTAAAAATGCCAAGGTAAAAGGGGAAATATTTTCCAAAGAATATTTGAAGATTGGACTCGCAGCGCCCCAAATTATGTTGGCAACAATTAAAGCAAGAATCGGAAGATTAATTTTTTTCATACGTCATGCTGGAGCGTAGCGATAGCATCTTCCAATTTTGTTGTTGTTTGTGTTTTGGTCGCTAAATTTTTTAAAGTTACTAAATTGTTTTTTTCTTCATCCGGGCCAATGATAATGACAAAAGGAATTCCTTTTTGATCGGCATATTTAAGTTGTTTGTCCAGTTTGGCAGAAGCATCCAAATAAATTTCCGTATTTATATTTTTTAGACGTAGTAAATTTGCAATTTCAAGGGATTTATCTGCCAGGTTTGATGAAAAAATGGTGACAAGAACTTGGCTTGGTGTTTTTGCCATATTTGGCCAAAGATTAATCTCTGTTATTACGTCACAAACACGGTCCAGTCCGATTGTCGTGCCAACTGCGGTAACACTTTGGCCGGTGAACTGTTCGATGAGATTGTCGTAACGGCCACCACCGGTAATTGATCCTATTTTTGGATTAGTAACCATAGTTTCAAAGATTGCGCCGGTATAATAATCAAGCCCGCGGGCAAGGGTCGGATCAAAAGAATAGTTTTCTTTGGGAACTCGGAATTTTTCCAGAAGTTCCAGAATTTGTTTGAGATTGGGATCGGGTTCTGCAGTTTTCAAGCCAGTAAAAATGTTTTTCACAGTGTCCTTAGAAAAACCTTTTTCGACAAGTTCTTTTTCAATTTCCGTTTGTGGCTTTTTATCCAACTTATCGATGGATTGGATTGCTGTTAAAAACTTATCTTTTCCTAATCCGGCTTTTTCCATAACTGAAAAGAGAACTTGGCGGGAATTTATCCGGACAGCGAATTCCTTAAAATCTACACCCTTAAGAGCTTCTGTAATTACGGCAATTATTTCTGCATCCGCAAGTGGACAGGAGACTCCAAAAGTGTCAATGTCGCATTGGGTAAATTCGCGGTAGCGGCCCTTCTGGGGTTTGTCTGCCCGCCAGACAGGTTGAATCTGATATCTCTTAAATGGCTTGGGAATCTGAGGGTATTGTGCAATTACGCGGGCTGTGGGAACAGTCAAATCGTATTTCATTCCGACTTTTCTTTGTCCCTGGTCGTCAAAAAGATACATTAATTTTTCGGCCTCTGGGCCATATTTGCCAAGTAACACATCCTGATATTCTAATGCAGGGGTTTCCAGCGGCAGAAAACCATATTTCTCAAAAACTTCCGTAAAGTTTTTAATTACTTTTTTCCGCACGACCATCTGCTCCGGCAAAAAATCCCGGAAACCTGCTAGGGTTCGTGGTTCAATTAATTTTGTCATATTTTTTCTATGTCATTCTGGCTCGCCTCGCTGCGAAGCGGGCCACGTCCAGAATCCGTAAATTGTATCCCATATTCAACTATGTTTTCCTCTTGATATTTTATAGCAATATCAATCGCCTCATCAAGGTTTTTCCCCTGACCAATTTTCCTACCAAAATTTGTATCTGCATCACAATCAGAAACAGTAAAATTTTTTCTATCAATTTTAATAAAATTATTTACTGACATA
>CAYHYP010000004.1:0-2392 GCA_964360925.1 uncultured Gammaproteobacteria bacterium
GCAAATAGAAATAACTTTTCAGATTGATATGCCAGTCTTCCGGAATGACGTCCAAATCCCAATAGCCTACCTCGTCAAGCATAAAAAGAGATTCGGAATAAGCAGAGTAATTCATTACCCGGCCACTGGCCTTTTGCAACATTGCGAGATAGCCGATTCCACCCATTATTGCGGGAACCCTGACCAAAAAAGGAATCCGATGGAGATTATTGTACATAAATAATGGTGCTTGGAAAAAACTGTTATATGGTTTTTGGGAAGTTAAAAATTTATAAGTTAAAAGGGAAAAATATTGGTTGGGCCAGACGGTATCCGAATCGCAGGTTGTCATCAAAATATTTTTAATGGGAGTTTTAAATTCATCTACCAATAAATTTTTAATATATTTGGCTGCATAAGCATTGTTACTGTGTTTTCCGATTGTTTCAACTCCAACCAATGGATGATAAGTGACGATGATGTCTCTGAAAACATTTTTATATTTCCGAAGAAGTTTTTTTGCTTTTGGTTCATCTATTTCTTTTGCCCGTTCTTCCATGGCCAGAACAACGATGATATTTTTCAGGGGAAAGTTTTGTTTTGAAATAGAGTGAACATTCCTGTCAAGAATTTCTAAGGGCTCTTTAACGTTTGCGATCATGACGACATTAATAATTTTTTGGAATTTGGTTTTTGTTAGTGGATCTGTTTTAAGCTTGTATACCCAGTCAATTTTCCCGGTTGCTTTTAGATTAAGGTAACCGACGGTTGCATTTATTGCCGTTTGGGATGACCGGTAGAGCCAATAAATGTTAAAGGCAATAATGGCGTAGGCGATGATATTCGGGATGAAAAAACTTCCTACAAAAGGAAAAAGAATAATAAACCAAGGGATTAGGCCGGACAGAATTTCCAGGCCCCGTTGAGTGCGGACAGGATGATAGTCTATGTATTCAGTAATGTATTTATTCACAGGTTAAAAAGAGTAGTGGCATTATTGGATGTAACTTTCTCCAATTCCTCAAAAGGGACACTTTTGAGATTAGCCAGATACTGCGCCACTATTTTAACATTTGTAGGTGTGTTTTGCTTTCCCCGGAGCGGTTCAGGGGATAAAAAGGGGGAATCAGTCTCCACAAGTAGTCTGTCCAATGGTACCAACTTTGCCAATTCATGTAATTCCTGGGCTTTCTTAAAAGTTACGTTTCCTGCAAATGAAACATAAAAACCAAGATTTAAAACATATTTTAAATAATCAGGATTACCTGAAAAACAATGAAAAACTCCACGTGTCATTCTGGCCGTGTCCAGAATCCTCATTAATTCTTCTTGTGCATCTCTTATATGAATTATCAAAGATTTATTGTATTTCTCCGCAAAGAAAATTTGTTTTTTAAAAATTTCTTTTTGATTTGGCGAACCAACCTTATAATCAAGTCCTGTCTCCCCAATGGCAACAACCTTTGTTTCGGAAATTAATTTTTCAAACTCATCCCAATTGTCACAATTTTCTTCCGGATGAATTCCTACCGAAGCATAGACATTTTCAAAATCATGAGCAATTTGGATCGCTTCTTTAGAATCTTCTAAATTAGTTCCCACACAAATTAATTTTTCTATCCCATTTTCCCTGGCGTGTTTAATGGTTTCCGTAGGATCATCCAGAAACTGCTTTGTAAGATGACAGTGGGTATCAATGAGCATAAATGTGTCATTCCGGACTTGATCCGGAATCTATATGGAAATTTTACCAGTTTTTTCGTATGCGGAGAGCTTTTCTTTAAAAAGTATTCTAAAAAAGGTTGAATATGAAATACCCTTTTCTTTACAAACTTTATTGAGTTTTTTAAATAATTCGTTTGAAATGCGGAACGTGATGCTATGTTCCATTTTACTTTTGAAGATAATTTTGTGCATAAGTCATTGTAAGACGATGTCTTACACCTTGTCAATCGTCAATAATCTTTGAAAACGATTTTGATGGGCGCTTCTTTTTATCAATCTCTCGGCAAATTTTGTTCCAGATCGGTTTCATTTTCCAATACGACGGTTTGTTGTTGACGCGGTAATAGATTGTTGAAAACGAGGGGGCTTTAACCACATCATATCCACGAGCGAGCATTTCTAATGCCCAGTCATAATCTTCACAACCTAGTGCGAGTTTCTCATTAAAGGGGTAGATACTCCAGAGTTCCCTTCGAATTAGACTGTTTGTATTTGTCATGTCATGGATAAAATGTTGTTCCTGATTAAGAAAAATAGTTTTTGCGGCGAATCGAAATCTACTATTCACATAGTGTCCTGAAATGGCCGCAACGTTGGGGTTGGAGAAGAACTTTATGCCGTCTGCATAAAAAGTCTTAGTAATTGGTACGCTGTGTCCGCTAAGTATACCAATGTACCGACACTTGGA
>CAYHYP010000004.1:2492-21285 GCA_964360925.1 uncultured Gammaproteobacteria bacterium
TTGGAAATTTTTTAACAATTTCCAAAGTCTTATCAGTAGAGCCACTATCTACAATAATAATTTCAAAATCTTGACGAGTTTGTTTTTGTAGCATTTCTAAAACTTCCCCAATGTGCTCTCCCTCATTTTTGGTTCTAATCACCCAAGAAGTGTTAATTATATTTCCCATAAGTAATTTTAGCTTATTCTTGGAAAAAGGGAAGGTTGAGAAACAATTTTTCCGGAAAATTGTTTAAGGATTTTCTCAGCGGTTTCGGGAATAAAAGGCTGAAGGTTAAAAGCCAGATTAGAAATTTCCGGAACAATTTTATCCAAAAATTCTTTTAATTTTTCGTCGTCAAGTTTCCATGGTTCATTTTTATCAATTAATCCATCCAACTCTTTTATCTTTTGCCAAATTTTTTCTAAAGCTAAATCAACATGGAAATCCGTCAAAAACTTTACAATATTAGGTTCTAGGTTATAGGTTCTAGGTTCTAGAAAATAACCAACTTTTTCCGCCAACTTTGCGACTCTTGCGACCAGATTTCCTAATCCGTTTGCTAAGTCTGCGTTATAGGTTTCCTTTAATTTTTCCCAAGTAATATCAACGTCATTTGTTAATGGGCCGTTTCGTAAGAAAAAATAACGAACTCCGTCGGCGCCGTATTTAGAAATCATTTCTGATGGACGAACAACATTACCAAGAGACTTACTGATCTTTTGCCCATCCAAGGTAAAAAAATCGTGAACAAGAATTGTTTTTGGCAGTTCATAACCGGCGGATTTTAGCATTGCCGGCCAATAAATGGCATGAAATTTTTGATTGTCTTTACCCAAAACATGGACCGTTGCCGGCCAACAGTTTTCCTCGATGCCGTATGTCAGATAGTAGATCAAAGCATCGTACCACACATAAATTTTGTGATTTGGATCGTCCGGAACGGGAATACCCCAAGTTTTATTTGGCCGGCTAACCGAAAAATCTTTTAGCCCGCGTTTAATAAATGCCAAAACTTCATTCCGGTGTTTTTCCGGCCAAACAAATTCCGGATGCGTTTCAATGTGTTTGATTAAAAAATCTTGATATTTGGACAACTTGAAAAAATAATTTTCTTCGGACAAAAATTGGACTTCTTTATTGGGATGGAAAGGACACTTTTTGTCAATTAAATCAGATTCGTCATAATAAGATTCACAGCCCTCGCAATAATAACCCTCGTATTTGCCTTTATAAATGTCCCCCGCCCCTTTAGCTTTCAAATATACTTTTGGGGCGAACTCAAAGTGGTCTGAGTCGGTACTCCTAAAAAATCTGTCATAAGAAATATTTAAAGAATCCCATTCTGCTTTGTCTTGGGCAGCAATATCATCAACAAATTTTTTGGGGTCAATACCCTTATCCCGGGCACTCTTTTCTACTTTCTGTCCATTTTCATCAGTTCCTGTTAAAAACTTTGTATCATCGCCAATTATTCTATGATATCTTGCCAAACAATCGGCCAATATTTTTTGGTACGCATGACCAATGTGAATTACGTCATTTGTGTAGTCACTTGCGGTGGTGATATAAAATTTTTTGTTCATAGTTTCCTAATTTTACCTTTTGTGCAGATATAAACCAAGCAGGATGAGAAAAATGATGAAAAGTAAAAGATTTATTGGGGATAAAAGCTGGGTGGCTTTTAAAAAAAACAGAAAAGAAACAGATAACGCTGAAATTAAAGATATTTGGACAGACAGAAAAAAACTTATTATGACGAGCAAAAAAAATAACAAGATTAAAGAAAGAACAATAATTGCAAAAATTGACGGTTCCACCCAACCAACAACATAAACAATAAAGCTTGTGAGCAGAATAATGGTTAAAATTTTTAAAACCTTGGTAAATCTTTGTAACTGGCGGTAGAATGGGTGTATGGACATAACTATTATTATAGCGGTAATTGTTTTAGGGGTAATAGCTATTATTGTTTTTCTGAACTCAAAACTTTCCTCGATCAAGCCAAAAGATGATACGGCTACGATTGAATGGCTAAAAAATGTAACGACAAGATTAAATCAACAGACAGAGCAATTGATTTCAGCCCAAAGAGCAATTGGCGAGATGAGCGAGATTGGAAAATCAATGAAAGAGCTCCAAAGCTTTTTGGCCTCTCCAAAACTCCGCGGTGGGTTGGGGGAGTCAATATTAAAACAACTATTAGAAGAAAGTTTGCCAAAAAGTAGTTTTAATTTGCAATACACTTTCCGTTCAGGGGTAAAAGTGGACGCGGTCATTAAAACGGCTTCCGGAATAATTCCCATAGATTCTAAATTTCCCATGGAGAACTTTAAAAAAATGCACGAGGACAAAATTTTTGAGAAAAATTTTGTCAGTGATGTTAAAGATAGAATAGATGAAATTTCCAAAAAATATATTTTGACTGATGAAGGAACGGTTGATTTTGCCTTAATGTATATCCCTTCGGAATCGGTTTACTACGAAATTGTAAACAATGATTTAATGGAATATGCCTATAAAAGACGGGTGATGCCGGTTTCCCCTTCTACTTTTTATGCCTTTTTAAGATCTGTACTTTTATCTTTTGAGGGACAAAAAATTGCCGAGGAAATTAAAACAATTCAACAAGCGTTGCGTGCCATTCATTCGGAAACCAATAAATTCTCCGAGCTTCTAGCCACACTTCAATCACATATTAACAACTCGTATAACATGATGAACAAAGTGGCAATACAATTTGTGGGTTTGTCGGCAAAAGTTGACGGGGTGCAAAATTTAAGTACAAAAGAAGAAAAACTTCTAGAAGATTAATTCTTAATACATTTTCCCCCAGCGTCAGGATAGCTTCCGTCAAGTTGACATTTGTATCCTGCGGCACAAGGTTTTCCGGCAAATCCTCCACAAAAAGTCCCTTGTGGATTCTGATCCGAAGGACTGGTGGTGTTTGTGTCACAAGATGGATACTTGCTGTTTTCTCCAACACCTTTGTAACAACATGTTCCACACGAACCACTGCAAAAGTAAGATCCGGCATCACAGCTTGCTGCTTCAGCGGGGCAAACCTGCTTGGTAATCTCTCCGCTGCATTTGCAAATTATTTCTCCAGAAGTATCCCAGCCCCCGCAAGTCACTTTATTATTTGTTGGCGGCTGAAGTTTTTTCTTCTCTTCGTCTGTCAGTGTTTGCGTAACTTTTCTGCCGTCCGGGGCAATACATTGTCCTGGGTAGGTTAAAAGCATTCCGGCGTTTGGAATTTTAATACACTCATCCCAAGTTAAGGGGATTTTGGAGGTTTGTTTTGATTGCCAAAAGAAAAAAGCCGTTACTCCTACGCCAATCACAACAACTAACCCTAAAAATATTACTAAAATATTTCCATTTTTATTTTTCATTTTTACTTACTACTTTTACCAAGTTTGCTGTATTCCAAACCTCTGAAGGGAAAGCGTTAAATGTAAAATTATCAATTTCAATAGTCGCCGTCCCCGTTCCTGTAGGGAATTCTTTATCTGCCAATCCTTTGTTTACAAAACAGAACCATAAAAGATTTTCTACCTCTTTTGTAACAGGGACTCTGATTAGAGAGTCAGGACTTAATTTATTAAAACAAACTCCGATTCTAGAATCAAACATTCCGCCTGGACCAAGTTGAAAGTATTCTCCGGTTAGTCCGATTTTATCCCCAACTTTAATAGTTCCGTAGGTAAAAATATTATTATTTGATTGAGTAGTAATAAATTTGAAAGTGGAGAGGATTTTGTTAAACGTCTCTGGTTCATTCGCTAAAGCTGTATAAAATTTGAAGATAAACTGCCCGTTTTCAAAGATAACAACTTTTTGCAGGATTCCTTTGGAATTTATCCCTGTTTGAATAAAAGCGTCAACTCCGTCAACTTTTATCATAGATCCAGATTTATTTGTCCAATCATGTCTTTCAATAGATTCCGTTTGAAGTTTAAAAGACGTTCCCTGAGTTGGCATTATCTCGAGAAAAGATTCTGCCCCTAGAGCCTTATCAGAGATAAATTCTAAAATACCGGCTTTTTCAAAGTCGTTTGTAGGTGTGGGTACCTGTGTTTCCCAGGTACCCGGATATTGCAAAGAAAACTGATATTTATTACTGCTGAATGTTTTCCAGTTGGCAGTTTCGTCGGTGACAGGAGTAGGTTTTGTAGGGTTAACTGTCGGGGTTTGAGATTTCGGGTTTTGATTTTGCCAGTAGAAATACCCAGCTGTTGCGAAACCAACCAAAGCTAAAATAGAGAGAATAACAATTAAAATATTTCCTTTTTTATTCACAATTTTATTCTACAACTTTCCTTTCCACTCTTTCAACCAGACAATATTTTTAGAGATGGATTTTTGATGGTGTTTATAGTCCGCAGTTATAAATAATGTGTTTCTGGTAACCGCTAAAGCTAAAAAGGCGGCATCATAGCTTGTGAGATTTTGATTAAAAGCAAGATCGGTAATTTTTTGTGTAAAAAATTTGTCAACAGGGACAAACTCCGGTTGTAAATCGAAAAACGCTTCAAGAGAATCTTGAGTTTGACTAAGAGTAAATTTTTTTCCAAGCCTTAAAGAGTTGATAACTTCAAGCGGGGAACTTTGCGGGAGAACGAGTTTAATTGTCTTAGACTCTACCAGTTCTATAATTTTTAACGCGGTATCGCTGTTTTCTTCCTCGTCATACCACTTAATTATTACTGAAGTATCAATTACTAAATCAATCATAAATTTTTTCCGGAAAGAATTTGATCCCTTGCCCAAATAACATAATCACTTCCATTAGACTTCGTTTTTTTAGTCGTTTGACGGATTCGTTTGATGGTTTCTATTGCTCTTCTAATCCGCTCATTTTTTTCTTCGTTGGTTTCCGGGCGAATCGCTTCAAACAATATGTCTTGACCACGCAACACTCTAACTTTGGGATATTTTTTAAATAAACCGGTTAAACTATCAATATCTTCTCGAACTCTTGTAATTGAAACAGCGTCAGGCCATTGGTCAGAAACAGTTTGTAATTGCATGCTTTTAATTTATCACATAATAATATTTTTGTCAAGATGTGAAATTAAGAAAAATAATACGACATTTCGTACGATCTAAAGAAATTTAAAAGTGGAGAGGATTTGGTTAAATAAGATAATTGTTTCTTTATTACTTGTTTCCCAATGCACACTATAAAAATAGCCATCTTTTTTAAAAGCGAGGATAGCAGCGCCATTTGAACGTTCAAAATATTTTCTAATTTTGGGGAAATTATCGTTTAGTATTTGATTTTTATCGTTTATGACAAATCCATTGTTTTGAAACACTTTTACGTAGTCGTCAAAAGAATTAAGAGTAAATGTATTAAATTCGAAACCAACAGGAGTACGCCTTATCGATATTCTTTCTCCTAGTACTTCAAAATTAGGGTTGTCTTTATTTCCCGGTGAATTAACTATCGCACAGTTGTATTGATAAGAATTTTGATTATCTGAATAACTAATCATCGAAGGTGTCCAATTATTTGGATATTTAAAATGAATGCTACATTGCTCCGATTCGTACGTCTTCCAATTTGCGGTTTCGTCTGGGGGAACCAATTTTTTCTTTTCTTCTTCAGTCAATGTTTGCGTAACGCTTCTACCGTCTGGGGCGACACATTGCCCTGGGTAGGTAAAAAGTATTTGGGCGTTTGGAATTTTTATACATTCTTCCCAAGTTAAAGGGGATTTTGGGGATTGTTTTGATTGCCAGAAGAAAAAAGTTACTACAGCTACGCCAAGTACCGCAGCTAACCCTAAAATTATTACTAAAACATTTCCTTTTTTATTTACCACATATTTAGTATTCCACGAAACAGAAGGGGATTCAAGTAGAAGGGTTCATGAGTTATTATACATATAGCTATGCTAAACGAAGAACAAAAAGAAGCGGTAGAGCACAAAAAGGGGCCATTATTGATAATTGCCGGAGCCGGAACGGGGAAAACAACGGTTATTACTGAACGGATTAAACATTTAATTGGTACAGGATTGGCCAAACCGGAAGAAATATTAGCTCTTACTTTTACAGAAAAAAGTGCAGTTGAGATGGAAAACCGGGTTGATATGGCGTTGCCATACGGAACTTTTGGAATGTGGATTTCAACTTTTCATTCTTTTTGTGATCGGATTTTACGATCGGAAGCTCTGTCTATTGGACTATCCCCTCATTATAAATTGATGACGGAAGCGGAAAGTTTTCTTTTAGTCAAAAAAAACTTTTGGAAATTTAATTTAAATGTTTTCCGCCCGGTAGGAAATCCATATAAATTTATTGAAGGAATGCTTCAACACTTTTCAAGATTAAAAGATGAGGATGTTTCTGTTGAGGAATATTTACGTCATTCTGGAGCCCGAAGGGCGATGAGCAAGCTCGCGGCTTCGCCACTAGAATCTAAAAAAGAAGATGCTATCGCTTCGCTCCAGCATGACGAGTGCATTGAACTGGCAAATGCCTATAAAACCTATGAAGAACTAAAAATAGAAAATAATGTCATGGATTTTAGCGACTTGATTTCCAACACTTTAAAACTTTTTAGAACCAGAAAAAACGTTTTGGAAAGATACCAAAAACAATTTAAATATATTCTGGTAGACGAATTTCAGGATACAAATTTTTCCCAAAATGAATTAGTTAAACTTTTGGCTAAAGACGATGGAAATTTAACGGTTGTGGCTGACGATGATCAATCAATTTACCGTTTCCGCGGCGCAGCCGTTTCCAATGTTTTGCAGTTTAAAAAAGAATTCCTAAAAACAAAAACTGTTGTTTTGACAAAAAATTACCGCAGTACCCAGGAAATTCTTGACCGGTCCTACGATTTAATCCAACATAATAACCCTGACAGATTGGAAGTCCAGGAAAAAATTGACAAGCGGTTAGTTGCTAGCGGAAAGCGGATAGGAGGCAAGATTGAATTAATATATATGGATAGAGTTGAAGATGAAGCGGAAGAAGTAGTTAAAATAATTAAAGGACCAAATTATAAAGACTATGCCATTCTTGTTCGGGCAAATAATCACAGCGAACCCTTTGTAAGAGCATTGGAAAGGGCAGGGATTCCATTTCAATTTCTTGGTCCGGGAATGCTTTTTAGACAACCGGAAGTAAAAGATTTGATCGCTTATTTGAAAGTTTTGTACGATTTTACCGACACGGTTTCTCTTTACAGAGTTCTTTCAATGGATATTTTTGGATTTTCACAAAGAGATTTAATTGAGGTATTGAATAAAGCAAAAAGAATTAATCTTTCATTGTTTGAGATGATGGAGGAAATAATCGGTCATTCTGGAGGCCGAAGGCCGATAGAATCTACTGAAGATAAAAAGATGCTATCGCTTCGCTCCAGCATGACGAAATTTGTGGAAATGGTTCATCGTCATCAAGAGTTGATGGCCAAAGAATCCGCGGGGCAGATCTTATATTTCTTTTTGGAAGATTCCGGCCTTTTAAAAAAAGTGGTGGAATATAAAACCGTTGCTGACGAAAAACGAGCCCTAAATATTACCAAGTTTTTTGACAAGTTAAAAAGTTTGGAAGGGACTAACATTGATTCCGGCGTTTTTGCCGTGGTGGATTATTTGGATTTGGCGATGGATATGGGAGAAAGCCCGTTGGCCACACAAACAGATTGGAATGAAAATAATTCGGTGAATATTTTAACACTACATTCTGCTAAAGGGTTAGAATTTCCCGTAGTTTTTCTGGTTAATTTAATAGAGGGGCGTTTCCCAACTCGTGAGAGAAAAGAACAGATACCGATACCTCCGGAATTAATCAAAGAAATTTTACCAAAAGGAGATTTTCATCTGGAAGAAGAAAGAAGGCTTTTTTATGTGGGAATGACACGGGCAAAAGAAAAATTATATTTTTCCGCGGCGAATTTTTATGGTGAGGGAAAGAGAGAAAGAAAACTTTCTCCGTTTATTTTTGAAGCAGGTGTTGAAAAAGTAAAAAAACAAGATACGAAAATTCAGTTACCATTATTGAAGTGGGAAAAATCCCTAACCGCTAACCCCTATCCGCTAACCGCTATTAAAATTGATTATTTATCATACAGCGCAATTGAAACATTTAATATCTGTCCACTTCATTACAAACTTCGTGTTATTTTAAAAATTCCTACCCCTTTGACTTCTTCACAAGCTCTCGGAAATTCCATGCATATGGTTTTAAACGAACTGTATACTCAAAAAAACGATCCTCTAAAGTCATTAAAAGATAATTGGATTATGGAAGGGTATAAAGATAAAAAACACGAACAGGAATCTTTTGAAAAAGCTAAAAATTTTTTGACACAATATTTAAAATCAGATTTACATAAAAAAGCAAACCCAATTTATTTGGAAAAAGAATTTACATTTAATCTATCTGGTCATTCTGGAGCCCGAAGGGCGATGAGCAAGCTCGCGGCTTCGCCACTAGAATCTAAAAAAGAAGATGCTATCGCTTCGCTCCAGCATGACGAAAGCGTATTAAAAATTGGTGGAAAGATTGACAGAATAGATGATTTAGGAAATGGAGAAGTTGAAATTATTGATTATAAAACCGGAGCTAAAATACCATCTCAAAAAGAAATTGATCAGAATTTACAAATGACAATCTATGCCATTGCCGCTTCAGAAATTTTACAAAAACCTATTGAAAAAATAAAACTTTCCTTCTATTTTTTTGGCGGAACGTCCAAAATATCAACAGTTAGGACAAAAGAACAACTGGAAGAGGCCAAAAAAGAATTGTTGGCAATCCGTGATGAAATAGAAAAATCAGATTTCCAATGCTCCGGTCACCTTCTTTGCGAGAATTGTGAATTTAAAATGCTATGTAACGGTTAAAAATATTTTGTAAAACTTCCAGGATATTCTACAATTTTTCCACCCCACTGCAATTTGAAAGCGGTGAAACCCTTCCAGTTTTTTGTGGAATCGGGATAACGTTCGTCGCAAATGCCTTCAAGATCCAGAAATTTTAATTTCTTTTTTTGGCAAAATTTGATGGCTTCCCAAAGAGTAAAATATGCAGCTCCCATTTTTCGCCCCTCTTTTGTAAGTGCCGCATACATATAATGAGCAGTGTCCTCATGCCAAACTAAAAGACAGCCGGCAACGGGAACAGTGTCATGCTGAGCTTGCCATGTGTCACCCTGAACTTGTTTCAGGGTCTCTCGCGAATGCGAGGGGTTGCTCAAACAAGTTGAGAGATCCTGACATTCGTCAGGATGACAAAATAACAAAACGGAATTATTGGATTGAAAACTTTTCCACAAATTTATTACTTCTTTTTTGATGGGGATTTCCCAGTGTCCAAGTTTCATAGTTTCTTGAAGCATTTTATAAAAAGATTCCTGGCTTTTTGACTCTTCGATTTTTAAATTATTTTTTTCTGATTTTCTTATTTCATAACGGATTTCTTTTGATAAACTTATTTTTTCTAAATCTAAAATTATTGTTTTTGACGGAATAAGAGGCCAATTATCCTTCCGAAATTTGAAATTTAAAATTTGAAATTTAAAATTGACGTTTGGTTCCAGTTTAATTAAAAATGGGTGGTATTTTTTAATTTTTTCTAAATCAAGATGAGTAAAATGTTGGGCTTTAATAATTGAAGTAAACCAAAGTTTTTTTATAAAAAAACCGTTTTCCACAATCCAACCCAAAGATCGCATATATTTTGCATAATTTGGAGATTGGCGAAGATCCATTTATCTAAACATTTTTAATATAATCCAGCGTAAATTATCTATAAATATAAAGATTTTATATAGGGGGGATAGTGGGATGTCAATTGACGGTGGAAAATCTATCTCGGTTCCTCCAAATCCGGATTTAAAACGGTAAATTCCGTACCAGGGATCATTTTCATCCTTTGTATTTTTATAAGTTCCCCATAAATCGTAGGTTTTACACCCTAATTTTTTGCCTAATTTTATGGCTTCCCAGTGTAATAAACTTGGTGCCATATATTCTTTGAATTTTGGATCGGAACCGCCGTAGGGATAATACAAAAAATCAGCTGATTTAAATAACATAATAGAGGCGATAGGGTTTTTATTGATGTAGGCCGTTAAGATTATTGGTTTGATAATTTCCCAAAGTTTTTTGTAATAGTTTGTATCGTGTGAATAAAATCCCTGGCGGCTTTCTGTTTTTTCCAACAACTTGATAAAATTATCAGGGTTGTCATCTTTTTTTATTTCAACGCCCTTTTTTTGAGCGAGTTTAATGTTATATCTCGTTTTTTCATGCATTTCCTTTAACAATTGATCTTCAGTTTTTGTGAGGTCAATATAAATGGTGTGTTGTGGAAGGATAGATTTGCTAACAATACCGTCATTCTGGGCGGCTCCAGAATCTTTTTCTATTTTTATATAAATGGCGTTTTCCTTTTTGCAGAGATTTTTTAATTCTTCATTAATTTCTACATCCGACCTGGGGATATAAGCAACCGTAAAGGGGGTATAGGGAATTTTATGAAAAAAGATTTTGGTTGTACCAAATTCAAGCACCTTTTTTACGTTTGGTGTGGTTAAACGAAACCTGGTCCAATCGTCAGTTTGAGTAATATGTTTTTCCATCTTTGAACAATTCTACCATTTGTGCTAGTCTGATATCAATGGATTTAGGATCAGTTTTTTCCCGCGATCAGATGCCTATGGAAACTTTTTTGGCAGTGAAAGTTTCACAGAGTGATTTTATGGCCACAACCTGGCATGTGGAAGAAGGAAAAGTAGTGGTGGGATCGTTGGGGATAGGTCAAATTAATGATTTGGACCAAAAATCTATGTTGGAAAGTGCCGACAGTGCAATTTCCAAGATACTGGATCCCCAGGACGAAAAAACGCATAAAGTAATTTTTGGGTTAAACCCCGAATGGATTTTTGAAGGCAAAATTGTCCCCGAAAAATTAAGTTTTTTGCAGTACTTATGTAAAGAGATAAGCCTTTCTCCTTTAGGTTTCGTACCGGTAAGTGAAGCGATTGAAAATTTTCTTAAAGAATCAGAAGGGGCGCCGCTAACGGCCGTATTAATTGGCGTAGATAAAGATAAAGGATGGGTGACACTGTATCGCGCCGGAAAAAATCAGGGGACAGAAAGCATTTCGCCCGAAGAAATGATCTCCGGAGATATCTGTGCGGGAATAGAAAAATGTCTTAAAAAATTTCCCCACGTTGATGTTTTACCCGCCAGAATGATAATTTACGATGGACTTTCTCAACTGGAATTGTTGGAAAAAAAGATTACGGCTTATCCATGGACCAAACAACTTCCTTTTTTGCATTTTCCGAAGGTGGAAGTAATGACCGGGGAAATGGTGGTGAAGGCGGTGGCTATTGCCGGAGGAACGCAAATGGGGGGCAAGATAGAGGAAATTGAACAAGAGTTGGAGGAAGTTAGCGCCGCGCAAGCAGGATTTTTCCCGGAATTAGTAGTGAAATCAAATTCTCCTGTAGTTGTAAAAGAACCAAACCCGATTTTTTTAAATTTAAAGGAAAAAATGAAAGGAATAAAATTTTCCAGACCGAATTTTAATATTAATTTTAAAAAACCCCCAAAAATGGTGCCTCTATTAATTTTAGTAATTGTTGTTATTTTGGGAATTTTGGGAACATGTTTTTATTTTATCCCTCAAGTTAAAGCCATTGTTTATGTAACTTCAAAATCTTTTAACCAAGAAATGGAAATCAATGCTTCCGGTCAAACAGTAGAAGCAACAGAAATTGGGACAAAAAAGGGTGAAGCCTCCGGAAAAAAATTGGTGGGAGAAAAAGCTAAGGGAACGGTAACAATTGGTAATCCGGCCGAAGCGCGTACTTTTATTGCCGGAACTGTTTTGACTTCTAAGACGGGACAAAAATTTGTTTTTACCGGTGACGTGCAAATTGCTTCCGGAAGTGGGGTATTATCTTTGGCAACAACTACGGCGCCGGTAGCAGCAGCAGAAATAGGGGAACAATATAATATTGCTTCCGGGACTTTATTTTCAATCGCAAATTTTTCCGGACAGGGAAAGAACGATAGTGCTTTTTCCGGAGGCAATAGCCATCAGGCAACGGTAGTTACCAAACAAGATCAAGATAGATTGGTGGCATCTCTTTCTGCGGAATTGACGGCAAAAGCGAAGGGTGATTTAGAAGCAAAACTGACCCCCGGTCAAAAACTTCTTCCCAACGCCATAACCTCAAGTGTTTCCAAAAAGAAATTTTCAAAAGACATTGATAGTGAAGCGGATACTGTTAGTCTGGACATGACAGTGGATTATAAAGGGGTGGTGGCTTCAAATGATGATATTGTTAATAATTTTTTAAGCAAATTTCCCAATGAAATTCCCCCAGGTTATAAAATAATAGAAGATCCCGCAAACATTAACATTAAAAGCACAAAGTTGGATAAGGCCGGAAATGTGGTGATGACCGTTAATTTAAACGCAAAATTTTTACCGGAAATTGATACCGCAAAAATAATAAAAGAAATTTCAGGGAGAAGTCAAAATTCTGCTTCTGATTTAGTTAAAAAATTCACCGGAGTTACAAGTGTGGAATTTGAGACAAAACCAAAATTCTTTAATGTGTTTACAAATTTATTCCTTCCTTTTAGAAGCACAGCTATTAAATTAGAGGTGGTGAGCGACTGAAAAATGGACGTATATATAAAAGCTAAACCAAAACTCCCAAAGAAGAAACTAAATAGATTTATAAGTTTGGCATCCGGCGTTTTTTTTATGGCAGGAATTTTAATGATAGGACAAGCGGTATTGCCGGTAGTTAGTTGGTATTTAGTGGTTTTGCCGGGAGTTTCACAGAAAATTATTTCTCCTTTGGCTTCAACTTTTCCCAGTGTGGTCCGGGCACAGGAAAATGAGTCTTATACCCCGTCAAAATGGTTCGTAGGACAAAAAGAGACGGAGCCGCAAACGGCAAATCTTAAAGTTTACAGTCTTTCTATTCCTAAAATTAATATAAAAGATGCCAACGTGGAGACCGGCGGTCAGGATTTAAAGAAAGCGTTAATTGGCTGGCCAACGTCCGCTCCTCCGGGGACATTCGGGAACAATATTATTTTTGGTCACTCGGAACTGCCTCAATTTGCCAACCCCAAAGATTACTCGGGGATGTTTACTCATTTAATGGATTTGGAAAAAGGGGATGAAATTTATTTGGATTTTGATCAGGTTCGGTATAAATATTTAGTAGTAGATAAAAAGATCGTTGAACCGTCCGATCTTTCCGTCCTGGAACAAAGATTTGATTCGGGGTATGTAACATTAATTACCTGTGTCCCCCCGGGGACTGTTTGGAAAAGGGGGGTGATTCGTGCTAGACTATCGCAGATATGACCATAGATATTAATTATGGGCAAAAATTGTTATCTCTCTTGGGTTTAGGTGATATTGCGAAAGAGGAACAGGTTGCTGTAATTGCAAGAATAAATCTTTTATCGAGGGACATTTTCCTTAAAATTGCAGTTGAGAATCTTAAAGATAACAAGGACCTGCAAACGTGGTTAGTTTTATCAGATTCTCCCGACCTAAACAATTTAGCCCCGTATAACTTTTTGAAAGAAAAAATTCCTGATTTTGAGATGTCTTTTCTTAAAGAATTACAAAAAAATTTTAAAGAAATTAAATCAACATGAACGAGTTAAAAACGCAGGAAAATATAAGAACAAATTCTCGAGAGAGAGAGAGTTTAAGGGGTTGGCAAGAAAAATTTTACTATCTTTATCATCCTAAAAATTGGGAGCGGTTAATTGACCGAGAAATGGCTGACCCAAATTTTCAGGGTGTTCGGGTTGGAGCAAAATACGATGACAAGGGTGAATTGACTTCAGAAGGACATCTTGAAAGTCCCACCAGAGTTTTGGTTACGATAAGAGCCGGATATTTGGAAACTTTCAGAAACCGGCAAATAAATCCCCAGATAATTGACGCCGTTGTTGCTAGGGAGATAGATAATTACGAAAATCTTCGTGATCGACTCGCAAAGGCTGATTTATCATCTGATCCAAATAATTTAGCTTACCGTGTTCTCACGCAAGAACAATTTTTATTCAGATTAGATAATGCAGGTGTATTATCCTTGGAACAAAAAATTCAACTGGCCAAGAGATATCCATCGCTAAATTTGTGGGTGCCGAAACCGATGCCGGTTCCTAATACTGCTCCGGAAAGCTTCCCCATTACTTCAGAAATGGCTCCAATCACTAAGAAACTTGCACCAGCTCTAGAGAAAAAGTCTCCACCCACACAACTTGAAGAGCCCCTTTTGGGTTTTGATTGGCAGGATTTATTAGTAGTTCAAGCTGAAGAATTAGGGAAACTAGGTCGTCAGATTCGGTCAGGAGCACACGAATTAGGCAAGAGAGGGACCGAATCCCTTTCGGGAACAGGAGAAAAGGTAAGAGCTGTTGTTGTGGGAATCGATAAAAAAAGAGCGAACATTACTAATGAATTAACTTTGCAACTAAGTAAGCGTCTGAAAGCAATGAATCCGCGACCAATAATAGAGCGGACTTTGCATAATCCCCGTATCCAAAGGGTAGTTCTTTTGGGGGTGCTTGTTTCGGGGTCATCCGGTTTTAAGATCGAGAACAGAAATATATTCTCTATCTTGGCAGCCGAAACTGGGAATATTCCAGCGGCAGTCGCTTCTGTATCGACAGAAATGATCTCACAGCTTGCTCAAGTCCGGTTCGAACTCGATGCTCTTTCAAAACAAATGCCAACCTTTGAAGCCCAGGTCAGAACGGTTTGGGAAAATGTTGTCAATGGATTGCCAACCCCAATTGCAACAGTACTACCACAAAGAATAGAAAAAGCGATTCCTCAGCCACCCGCTACTCCCGAGGTTTCACAATTAGTTCCAGCTCAAGAAGTGGCCCCGGTGTTGACCGAGGCTCAACTTCTGGAAAAATTTCGGACAGCCGAAGTCCCAGAAAGTCCTCCGGGAATGATTCTTATTCCAACTCCGGCAGAAAACGAATACAGTAAATATGTGATTCCTGGATACAAATCCCAGACGGGATCACCCTACATGAAGGGTCTAGACTACAGTCAATTTCCTTGGGCGGGTGTTGGGGATGTTAATAATCCGGAAGATGTAGATCTCATTCCTGCTGATGCACATGCCAAGAACATCCGAACAGTCATCACTGGAGAAAATGATATACCTCGATTGAAGGCAATCGTGGAAACAGCCCACAGTAAAGGAATTTCAGTGGCCGTTCAATTTAGTCTGCCGGAATTGCCTAAAGATAAAGCTAAATTTACGGCGACCATTGATAGGATTTTGTCAGAGGCTAACCCAGATTGGTTACAGTTTGAAAACGAAATGGGCTGGTTGGATAAAGACGGTACGCCCAATCAATATTACGCCGGATCTCACGAGTCAATTTATAAAGATTACCCCGCTTACGTCAAAATCATGCAGGATGAGATGAAAAAATCTGGAAGTAAAACGAAATTGGTTATTGGAAGCTTGGGTTGGGACTTCTTCGCTCATAATATAAAACTAGACCAATTCATTAAAGGATTAAATTCTGAAGGTGTGGATCTCAATAGTGTTTATTTTGATATCCATGTTTTTGACCACCTTGACGGTGAATGGAGTAGTCAGGTGAACATTGCCAGGTACAAAGAGATGGCTAAACTAAACGGCGTTAAAGATCCCAAGTTTGTTTCTTTGGAAATGTACATCGGTTCAGATGTACCACAAACACCAGAATATGTGGCTCGGGCTTTTGATGTCTATAAAAAGAATTTTGGGATTGATCTCTTGATAGCTTACCCTGTTACTGGAGATTGGATGAAATAGACCTCGTCGTTCTTCCGCAATGATAAAGAATTAAAGATTAAAGCCTCACATCGTGAGAGACCCTGAAACAAGTTCAGGGTGACACAAAACAAGCTCAGCATGACACCACACCAAAAAGAGATTGCTTCGCATTCGCTCGCAATGACATAGTGATATACTGACAGTATGATTTTGGGGATTGATTATGGAGAAAAATGGTGCGGGATGGCGACCAGTGATGGGAGCTTGTCAGAGCCTTTAAAAAGCGTTTCAACGAAACAAATTTTTGCAGAAATAGAAAAGTTAAAACCGGAAAAAATTGTGGTGGGAATTTCTGAGAAAAATATGGCCAAGAAGACTCTTGTTTTTGTAAACAAAGTTAAAGCATGGGTGAAAGTCCCCGTAGAAACAGTAGACGAGACATTAACCAGTTTGGAAGCCCAAAAGATTAAATCAAAAGATAAGTTAAAGCAACATGCGATTGCTGCCGCCTTGATTTTACAACGATACTTGGATAATATCTAAACATTATGTTTAAGAATTTAATTTCACCCGTCCAGGCCTGGTTACTTTCTCAAGGAAAATGTGTCGGTTGCGGCATGCCTCTTTCAAAAGCCAAAAAGCAAGGAGACAAGGTCACTTGTAAATGTGGCAGAATTTATATTGAAGAAAACAAAAAATACCGCCGAGCAGGATTAGAGGAGGTTTAATTTTGAAAAAAGCTTTATTTGTTTTTCTTTTGTCTGCCGTTCTTGGTATTGGTACCGTGGTCTGGTGGAAAGTCTCCTTGTTGCCGGTAAATCCAAATGACAAAACTTCCCGCAGTTTTGTGGTGGCAAAAGGTGATGGCATAAAAGAAGTGTCTATTCGTTTGAGAGAAGCCGGTTTAATTCGTAATAAAGTTGCCTTTTTTGTTTTGGAAAGATTTTTTATAAAAGATATTTTGCAAGCGGGATCGTTTAAATTATCCGGGGCAATGACATCACAGGAAATTGCCAATAAGCTCACGCTTGGAACGGAGGATGTGTGGATAACTGTTCCGGAAGGATGGCGTAGAGAACAAATTATTGAATATTTACAATCACAAAATATTTCCAGCCCGGGTGGGGTTTGGGATGAGGAAGGGAAATATTTCCCCGAAACATATTTGGTTCCTAAACAAATTAGTGTTGATGGAGTGAGACAATTAATGCGAAAGACTTTTGCCCAAAAAGTTCCCAATATTTCAAATGAACAGTTAATAATTGCCTCTATGGTAGAACGCGAAGCCCAAAAAGAAGAAGATAGGTCTTTGGTTGCCAGTGTAATTTGGAACCGTTATAAAATTGGAATGAAACTGGATATTGATGCCACGGTTCAATATGCCTTGGGTTTTTGGAAAAAGGAATTGACAATTCAGGATTTGGCAATTAGGTCACCATACAATACTTATACCAATGCCGGTTTACCTCCCGGGCCAATTTGTAATCCCGGTCTTTCCGTCATTAACGCGGTTTTAAATCCCGCTAAAACAGACTATTTGTATTATCTGACCGACAAAGACGGAAATATGCACTATGCCAAAACCCTAGAGGAACACAATGTTAATGTGGGGAAATATTTATGAATTTTGGTGCAAATCTTGCCAACGCGTATTTTATTTTTCTTTCAGGGCTGATTGCTCTGGGAGGTTCAATAGCTCTGTTTTTTATCAGGAGAAACTCTATTAAATTGAAAAGGAGATTAAAAAATGACAGGAAATAGCTTAGAAGTTAGTTGGATTTTACTCGGTTTTGGTGCTGTTATGGCAGCTATTTCTACTTTTATTCTTTTTTATCTCGTCCCAAGACAAAAATAAATATAAAGTTCGAATGTGTTCTATCCAGGGCTGCCAATTAGTTATAGGATCCTCTGGAATCTACTTCGTCTATTGCACTTTAAAGTTCTTTCTGTCAAAATATGATCACATGCAAAAGAAAGGTAACACAATAATTGTTGTCATACTTCTTTTGTTCTTAACTCTTATTTTCCTCATTGGACTCTACATTTGGCGTAAAACAAAAACACCCAATAACCTCATGCAACCAACAATTACTCAAATTACCATTCCACCTAAACCAACCAGTGAAATGGAGAGAATAAACGACGAGTGGAAGCCATACTTCATTTCTGACATTTATTCCAAATACCCCTCGCTAATGAATTTATTTAATACCAATAAAATTAACCGTGTTTTCCCAATCAATTTGGAACAAACAGATAAAGTTAAGGGTGGTGGTTACCTCGTCGAAATTTCCCAAACCACTCCAGGCGTATTCTCTTATTTTCTAGTTACCCCCAATGTGCAAAAAGAACTGGTTAACGCATCTAGTTCATATTATGAGAATGTGAACACCCCATGTTCTATAACCAAATATTTAACAACCGGGAACGAGCGAGGTTTACAGAGAAAATTGCAAGATAAGCTAGGCTACCTTATATTGGGAGGAGATTGTCACGGATATAGCAGTGGAAATTTCGTGTCGGTTTATCGGCTAACTGATGCAAACAAAGTAGAATTATACGGCAATTTCAAACTTCCGTGGATAGAAGGTAGCCCGGGAGGGATCTCAAGTGGAAACGCCCTGGGAACGCTTATAGGAGTTTATGGTATCACTCAGCCTACAATTATAGTTAACTATGGTTCTACCAGCCCCGCAAATGTGGTCGAAGGTCTTTATCAAACAGTCTATTTTGATCTTCAAACAGGCAAGTTAGACCAACTTGTAAAATTTAACTAATCTTCATCAGTTTTGAGCGTAATAGGTTCGAATACGTTCCATCTAGGGCTACGTAAAGAGATTCTGGACGTGCTTCGCTTGCCAGAATGACGGAAAAAGATAGATGCTATCGCTTCACTTCGTTCGCTCCAGCATGACGACACAAAAGAAGATTGCTTCGTCACTTCGTTTCTCGCATTGTAGATGTTACATAATTCGTTGACAGATTTTTAGGTAAAATCTGTCATATGA
>CAYHYP010000005.1:0-2932 GCA_964360925.1 uncultured Gammaproteobacteria bacterium
CCTTCCGGCCCCAGATCAATAATGTGGTCACAATTTTTTACAATATCTAAATTATGCTCAATAACAATCACGGTATTATCTTTATTTACTAAACTTTTCAAAACCCAAAGAAGTTTTTCCAAATCTCCAAAATGCAAACCCGTGGTGGGTTCGTCAAGAATATACACAGTTTTTCCGGTGGCTTTTTTAGACAATTCCGTTGCTAATTTTACTCTTTGCGCCTCTCCTCCGGACAAAGTAGTTGCCGGTTGCCCTAATTTAATATATCCCAGGCCAACGTCAACCAGGGTTTCCAATTTTTCGCGGAGATTGGGAACTACAGAAAAAAAGTTCAAAGCTTCTTCCACTGTCAAATTTAGTACATCCGCGATAGACTTGTCCCGGTACAAAACATCCAAAGCCTCTTGGTTATATCTTTTTCCTCCGCAAACTTCACAATTAACATAAACATCCGGTAAAAATTGCATTTCAATTTTATTTTGTCCTTCCCCTTGGCAAGCTTCGCATCGTCCGCCTTTAACGTTAAAACTAAACCTTCCCGGTAAATAGCCTTTCAATCTGGCCTCTTTTGTTTGAGAAAAAATTTCCCGGATACAAGTAAATGCTCCGGTATAGGTGGCGGGATTGGATCTGGGAGTTCTGCCAATTGGTGATTGATCCACCAAAACAACTTTATCCAATTTTTCCGTCCCGATTAATCCGTCATGAACGCCGGGTTTTTGTTTATGCAAAGGGTAAAATTCACAAGCCAATGCTTGATATAAAACATCGTGTATAAGGGTAGATTTTCCGGAACCGGAAACTCCGGTAATACCGATTAATTTTCCCAAGGGAAACTCAACAGTAATATTTTTTAAATTATGCTCTCTGGCGCCAACCAAAATTAACTTTCGTCCGTCGTCGTCATCCTGGAGCCTTGCCAAATGCGGGGCGATAGGATCTATTTTGGTAAAGATTCTATCACTCGTTTCACTCGTTCCAGAATGACTTAATGAAATTGTTTTTCTCCCACTCAAATATTGCCCCGTTAGGGAATTTTTGTTATTTTTAATTTCTTCCGGTGTTCCAAAAGCCACAATTTTCCCTCCATGTTCCCCCGCCGCCGGCCCAAAATCAAAAATATAATCGGCTTTTTCCATCATTTCCCGGTCATGTTCCACAACGATTACCGTATTTCCCAAATCTCTCAAGTGATTAAGGGTACTTATCAATCTTCCATTATCCCTCTGGTGCAATCCAATAGACGGTTCATCCAAAACATACAAAACTCCGGAAAGTCCCGAACCTATCTGGCTGGCCAAACGTATTCTTTGCGCTTCTCCCCCGGCCAAAGTTCCGGCACTGCGTGCCAGTGTTAAATAATCCAAACCCACGTCCATCAGAAAACTTAACCGGGTAATTATCTCCTTAAGAATAGAAGTCCCAATGGTCAATTCCCTATTTGAAATTTTTAATTCTTTCGTCCAATCCAAAGTATTTTTGATAGATATTTTTGTAATGTCATCAATGTTTTTATCAATTATAGTTACCGCCAGAGCCTCTTTTTTAAGTCTTTTACCCGCACATTCCGGGCAGATTTCGTTCCGCATATATTTTTCAATGTCCATCCGGCGCCAATCGGAGGCGGTATCTTTGTATAATCTTTCCAATCTTGGGACTATGCCTTCAAAATCATCAACACCATATAAAATTTTGTCCAATTTATTTTTAGGAATTTGTCCAATTTGTCCAATTAGTCCAATTTGATACTTTTCCCCAATTTCCTTAATTTTTCTCATATACCAGGTATCGTGTTCCACTTCGTTTCCAATCGGCAAAATTCCCCCCTCTAAAATAGAAAGTTCGGGGTTGATGATTAAATTTTCATCAATTTTTAATAAAAATCCTAAACCTGTGCACTTAGGACAAGCCCCTTGCGGAGAGTTAAAAGAAAACAAACGTGGCTCTACTTCAGGCAAAGATATATTGCAAATAGGACAGGCAAATTTTTCGGAAAACAAATGATCTTCCAAAACTTCACTTACCAAAACTTCGCCGTTGGACAGTAGTAGGGCTTTTTCAATAGATTCCCGCAATCTTTGTTTATCCACGGCCAAGCCGGGACCAAAACTAACTCTGTCAATTACCGCTTCAATATCGTGTTTGTTGGTTTTGATTAAAACCAAATCGTCATCTATCCCAAAAATTTGTCTGTCAATACGGACTCTGGTAATTCCTTTAGATCTTAAATTTTTAAATAATTCCAGATATTCTCCCCTTTTTTGTTTGACAATAGGCGCCATTACCAAAAAACGTTTATGAGGTTTTCCTAAAAATAAAACTTGCTCCACGATTTCATCAATTGATTGATGGACAATTTCTCTTCCGCAGTTTGGACAATGGGGGTGGCCGATTCTGGCAAAAAGCAAACGTAAATAGTCATAAATTTCCGTAATGGTTCCCACGGTGGACCTGGGGTTATGGGAAGTTGTTTTTTGGTCAATGGAAATGGCGGGAGATAAACCTTCTATCAAATCAACATCTGGTTTATCCATTATCCCTAAAAACTGACGGGCGTAACTGCTTAAACTTTCCACATATCTTCGTTGACCTTCAGCATAGATGGTGTCAAAAGCCAGGGAACTTTTTCCACTGCCGGAAACACCGGTAAAAACTAGCAGTTTGTTTTTAGGGATTTTCGCGTCTACTCCTTTTAAATTATGCTCCCTCGCCCCCTTGATATTAATAAATTCATTCATATTGTTTACCGTCATCCTGGAGCCCCGCCAATCGCGGGGCGATAGGATCTATCTTTGTGTCATCCCGAACTTGTTTCGGGATCTCTCAACTTGTTTGAGCGTTTTTCTGGCATTTGCCAGAGATGCTGAAATGAATTCAGCATGACACTGTGCGTCCCACGCAAAAATGGGCTTTCGCCCGATCCGGGTTTCCC
>CAYHYP010000005.1:3032-17077 GCA_964360925.1 uncultured Gammaproteobacteria bacterium
TTATTTTATCCCTATAAATCCCCGCGCCTTCAAAGTCAAGAATTTTGGCAGATTCTTTCATCCGTTTTTCCAAAATCTGTTTAAGTTTAGCTTTGTCTTTTGGCGTTAATTGTGACACATCAATTTCCATCGGATCAATCGGATTCTTAATTTTTTTATTTTTATCCGCCAGGATATTTTCTCTAATTGGTTTAATAATGCTTGCTGGAAAAATATGATGATCGTGGTTAAATTTTAATTGAAATTTTCGGCGCCTGTTTATTTCTTTGATAGCTGAATCCATGGATTTTGTTACCGTGTCCGCGTACATAATTACTTGGCCACTAATGTGCCGGGCTGCTCTACCCATTGTTTGTACCAATGACGTTTGGCTCCGCAAAAAACCTTCTTTATCCGCATCCAAAATGGCCACTAAACTTACCTCCGGTAAATCCAATCCCTCTCTTAATAAATTAATTCCCACCAAAACGTCGTATTCCCCAAGACGCAACCTTCTCAAAATATCCGTTCTTTTCCCGGTTTCAATATCAGAATGTAAATACGCCACTTTTATCTGTTGTTCATTTTCCAAATATGCCGCCAAATCTTCAGCCAATCTTTTGGTTAAAGTTGTCACCAAAACTCTTTCCCCTCTTTCTACTCTTATTTTAATTTCCGCCGTTAAATCCAAAACCTGATTTTTACTAGGTCTAACCTCAATTTCCGGGTCTACCAGCCCCGTAGGTCTGACTAACTGTTCAACAACACCTGGTGTTTCGTGTCGGAGATCCTGACCTTCGTCAGGATGACATTTTGTGTCATCCCGAACTTGTTTCGGGATCTCTCGCGAATGCGAGTCAATATAGCTTTGTTTTGCCAGGGATATTTCCCACTCGTTTGGAGTAGCGCTGGTAAAAATTGTTTGCCCCATTCTCCTCTGAAATTCATCAAAGCGTAAGGGGCGGTTATCCAAAGCACTGGGCAGCCGAAAGCCATAATCCACCAATGTCTGTTTCCTGCTTTGATCTCCGTTATACATTCCCCGGATTTGCGGAATAGACATATGAGATTCATCTATTATTAACAGATAGTCTTTTGGAAAAAATTCCAACAACGAATTAGGCGGATCACCAGGCTTTCGTCCGTCAAAATAGCGGGAGTAGTTTTCTATACCATTCACATAGCCCACTTCCTGAATCATTTCCAAATCATAAGTTACCCGGCTTTTTAATCTTTGTGCCTCCAATAAAGGCAACTTTTTACATTGTTCTTCAAGATCTAATTTTATTTGAGTAAAGTTTTTGGCACTTGTCATGAAGTGCTTTGCCGGATAAACATCGTATTTTTCCAAATCTTCTATTTTTACCCCGGTCATTGGGTCAAATTTGGAAAGCGTTTTATTTTCAATACGAATGCCGTAATCATCATAAGAAGGATAAATATCTATCGTTTCCCCAGTTATTCTAAAAGTACCTCTCTTAAATTCAATTTCATTCCTGACATACTGCAAATCAATCAATTTTTCTAAAATTTTCTTTCTTTCGTCATTCTGGAGCGAAGCGATAGAATCTAAATTTAAATTCAATGTCGCTTTTTGATATTCTTCCGGGTTGCCAAGATTATAAATACAGGATACGGAGGCAACAACAATTACATCATTGCGGGTTAACAAATTTCTTGTTGTTTGCAAACGTAATTTATCAATTTCTTCGTTAATCTGGGTTTCTTTTTCAATATAGGTATCCGTTCTGGGAATATAGGCTTCAGGCTGATAAAAATCATAATAACTGACGAAATAATTTACCGAGTTTTCCGGAAAAAATTCTTTAAATTCCTGATAAAGTTGCGCCGCCAGGGTTTTGTTATGAGCAATAACTAAAGTCGGTTTTTGAACTTTTTCAATGACATTGGCTACGGTAAAAGTTTTGCCGCTACCGGTAACTCCCAAAAGTACCTGGGCTTTTTGTCCCGCGTTTATACCATTTACCAAGGCTTCAATAGCTTTTGGCTGATCTCCTGTTGGTTTATAATCCGAAATGAGACGAAAAGACATAGAAAATAACAGTTGACAAACAACGAAATAGGCTGTACTTTAATTCTACCATGCCGGTCGTACTTTATCAGCGTCAAAGAGATCTTTTGGAATTTGTCCAAAAGTATATAAAAGAGCACGGTTATGGCCCGACATTGGGCGAAATCGGTAAGGGTTTGGGGCTTTCCTCTCCGGCAACTGTTCACGAGCATTTAAAAACTCTGGAAGCCAAAGGAGTTATCAGACGTAAATCTCATGAAGGTCGGGGAATAGAAATTGCCGCTCCGTATAATACCAATTATATTGCCGATCTGGCATCCACCCTGGAAATCCCCCTTTTGGGTTATATCCAGGCCGGAAAACCCTTGGAGCCATATGATGATCCCACAGCCACGTTTAAAGTTTCTGCTAATTTGGTTCCCCCCGGAAAAATCGCTTTTGTTTTGAGAGTTAAAGGGGAATCTATGATTGAGGATGGAATTATAGAAGGTGATTATGCGGTTTTGATAAAAGAGGAAACTATTAAAAATGGAGATGTGGTTGTGGCTTTGTTACAAAATGGTTTGGCAACACTGAAAAAATATTTTAAGGAAACCGACCGCATTAAACTTATGCCCGCCAATGCCAAAATGGAGCCAATTTACGCTACCGAAGTCCAAGTCCAGGGTAAATTGGTAGCCATCGTCCGCAGGTATTTGTAATGTCCCCCCGTCATCCTGGAAGCCACGCCGTAGGCGTAGCTGATAGGATCTTTCCCCTTACGTCATGCTGGAGCGAACATAGTGAGCGATAGCATCTATCTTTTGTTACTATTAATTTATGCGGCAAAAATATTTTTCAGTTTATATAATGACCAACTACACAAATACAGTTTTATATGTTGGCATAACAAATAATTTAGTTAGACGGGTTTATGAACATAAAGAAGGATTTAATGATGGTTTTACTCACAAATACAATGTAAATAAATTGGTATATTTTGAGGTTTTTGAAAATTCGGAAGCGGCTATCAAACGAGAAAAATCAATTAAAAATTTAGTCAGAAGAAAGAAAATTGCGTTGATTGAAAAAGAAAATCCGGATTGGAAGGATTTATATAGTTCAATTGTTTAATCTATCGTCATTCTGGAGGAAGCAAAGCGACCGATAGAATCTATTTTTTCTTAGCTTCCACCCAATCTAGATATGGGAAAGCAGACGGTGGATGAATCTTCACTTTTTAAGGAAGCCATCAATCACACCTGGAAAGTTTTGGATTTTGTTAAAGAAAAGATAAAAGTATAATTACTTTTTTTCTGCAATTTTTACCGCTCGAAGAATTTTGTAGGAGGAGTTTTCAGAGACAGTCGTGACATTGCCAAAAATTTCTTCGATTTTGTCTTGCGTTCGAAATTTCTTATTAATTACAGCATAAAATACTCCACCAACCCTTAAACTGCTAAGGGCTTGCTTAACCATTTGTGGCATTGCCGTTATGGTTTTGTGCCAGGGAAGATTAGAAAGAATAATGTCAAATAAGTTCACGCCCAAACTACTAGTAGGGATTACTCTGCTATTAACAATTTCGTTTAGTGCAATATTTTCTTTTGTCAGTTTTAGAGCTGTTGGATCGTTATCAGTCAGAGTTACCTGGATTTGTGGATGAGTTTTAGCAATTATTATGCCAATTGCTCCCCAACCACAACCTAAATCTAAAATTCTTTTTGCATTAGCCGGTATTTGTGTATTTTCCAACAAGAATTTTGTTCCCAAATCTAGCCGGTCAGGACAAAAAAGTCTAAGGCTAGTTTTAAAAACATATTGTTGATTAAACATCACTGGAGAAATGATGTCGAATAGCTCATGGTCGTGGATGTCTTTTTCTCTTAACGTTTTGCCATGTTGCAGTGCAGTCCAACGTTTGTTATGTAAAGCGAGTTCATGGCGAATCATGGTTATTTTTCTTCCTTTCCAGACACAAGTAATTAGGGCCTCGTCCCATTTTTTCTTCCAACTATCATCTTTTCCGGATTCTCTGCTGTGAATAAATCTATTTTCATCAACAAAAATTCCGTAAATATCAGCATAAAAAGATTGTGGTGAAGTTTCCCACTTTTCTTCATCAAAATTTGGAGGAAAAGCTACAAAAGCTTTGGTATGATCTTTTATCTCACCATTTCCCTTTATCAAATATTTCTTATCCTCAAACCATTTTTTCCAAAAAAAGATATCTTCTTCTGCTGGGTGAATGTCTAAATCTCCGTGATCCCTAGTCAAATTACTGTCATTACGAATTGAGGCCGCTTCAATTTCCAAAGCGAGACCACCACCAACAAAAATCTTTTTTCCAAACTTTTCAGCCACATCTATCATTTCAATCAATAGGCTAATGACATTTTGTGTCCTTTCACTGGGGACAAATTTGCTATTTTTCATTTCAGGGTCATTCTATCATTTTTAATGAAGCGAAGAAGTGTTTGTTGGCGGTTTGGAAAATAGATTCTATCAGCTACGCCTACGGCGTGGCTTCCAGAATGACAGCACAAAGCAGATCCTATCGCTCGTTTCACTCGCTCCAGGATGACGATACGAAAAAAAGATCCTATCGCTCGTTTCACTCGCTCCAGGATGACGATCAGATATGTTATACTAAATTTCATGCTCAATTATTTAAATCCTGAATTCTTGATCACCACTTTTGGTCTTTTGGGGATCTTTTTTATCATTTTTGCCGAAAGCGGACTATTTTTTGGTTTCTTCTTCCCCGGAGACAGTCTTTTATTGACAGCGGGTCTTTTTGCTTCGCGTGGAGATTTAAATTTACTATTATTGGTTTTACTTTCAGGAACTGCCGCAATTGCCGGTGACTCAACGGGTTATTGGGTAGGCCGTAAAATGGGAGAGAAGCTGTTTGCCAAAGAAGAATCCCGTTTTTTCAAAAAAAGCCATTTATTAAAAGCCCAGGATTTCTATAACAAGCATGGAGGAAAAACTATCGTTTTAGCCCGATTTATGCCTTTCGTACGCACCTTTGCTCCTATGGTTGCCGGAGCTGCTCATATGAAATATTCTCAATTTTTGATATATAACATCGTTGGCGGACTATTGTGGGGAGTCGGCTTACCTTTAGTAGGGTTTTATTTAGGATCGCTTGTGGACGATAAATATTTTTTATTAATAGTTTTCGCGGTGATCTTTTTGTCCGTTGCACCCACAGGATTTCATGTTATAAAAGAATATGTTATACCTCGTTTCCACCCCCATAGGAAATCTTGAAGATATTTCGCTTCGTGCACTACGCGTTTTAAAAGAGGCGGACGTGATTGTTGCGGAAGACACCCGTCATACGGGACTTTTGTTAAAACATTTTGAGATTCCGCACAAACCAATGATTTCTCTTTATGATGATGTAGAAGCACAAAGAATGGAGGAGATCCTGAAACTAGTTCAGGATGACACGAAAGTCGCTTTGGTTAGTGATGCCGGAACCCCCTTAATCTCCGATCCGGGTTATAAATTAGTAAGAGAAGCCATAAGACAAAGTGTTCCAGTTGACGCAATTCCCGGCCCTTGTGCTGCGATTAATGCTTTAGTTCTATCGGGGTTGCCTCCGGATAAATTCACCTATTGGGGGTTTTATAATAAAAAAATAGATGAAAATGAAGGAACGAATATATATTATGTCTCTCCTTACCGGCTAAAAAATTTTTTACAAAATTTAAAGAAAGATATTGTTATTTGCAGGGAAATGACCAAAATGTTTCAAGAAGTCTGGTCTGGAAGCAGTGTTGATGCTATGATTAAGTTTGATAAACCCAAAGGGGAATTTGTAGTTTTATGGCATATCTAGCCCTAGTTCGACATGGACAATCGGAGTGGAACGCTCTGAATGTTTTTACTGGTTGGGCAGATCGTGTTTTAACAAAGAAAGGTTTTTTAGAGGCTCGTCAGACAGCCGAAAAATTAAAAGGCATTAATTGGAATATAATTTTTGAATCAGATTTAGAACGGGTAAAAGAATCATGTGATGTAACAATAAAAACACTTGGATTAAAAATTCCAATTATTGAAAATGAAGCTCTTAGAGAAAGATCATATGGAATTTTTACCAAAAAAAATAAAAATGAAATTAAAAAAATGCTCGGAGATGCCGAATATGAAAAATTTCATCGCACGTGGGATTATCCTATTAAAAATGGAGAGTCACTAAAACAAGTTTATGAAAGAGTAGTCCCCTATTTTTTAGCTGAAATTGAACCTCGATTAAAAGAGGGGCAAAATATTATTGTTTTTGCCAGTGGCAATTCTCTGCGTGCTCTATGTAAATACATAAAAAATATATCAGACAAAGACATTGCCAATTTTGAAATTAAGACGGGAGAAGTTCTAATAATCTATTATACTTAGCAATTCTTTCTCCCCTTTCCATCCCTCCAAATTTTACATAATCCGCCTCTACATCAAGGGCAAAATCTACAATCCAAGTGTCATCAGTTTCCTGACCGCGGTGCGAAACAATAACTTTCAAATTATTATCATGAGTTAATTTTGCGGCCTCTTTGGCAGCGGTTATGGTTCCAATTTGATTTGGTTTAATTACCACCCCATTACATGCTTTTAACTCTATAGCTTTTTTAATACGTTCCGGGTTTGTGGTTGTCAAATCATCACCAATTACTAAATATTTATTCAAATTTGTCAAATTAATCCAATTGGACCAATCCTCATCATTAAACGGATCTTCTACGCTAAAAACTCCCTCGGGGATTTGGCTTTCCCCAAAACACTCCGCCATATCAACACTAATTTGTTTATCGGGTAAAACTTTTTTAATAGTTTCCAAAACATCATGGTTTGTGAATTTTAATGGGGAAAAACCACCCTCGGCACCCACGGTTTTTTCTATTAAATTATCTTCCAAATATTCCCGCATGGTCCTAAAATCCTTTATTGCCTGAACCAAGCTGTCCTCCACCACCATAAACTCCTGAATGGTAATATTTTTATTCCCATGCTCCCCCCCCTCAAACAACAACAACATTAGTTTTGGTAACTTCGTCATTCTGGAGGGAGCGGAGCGACCGATAGAATCTATTTTATAGAACGCCGCACTTACGGCAAGTGTAGAATTCCCCCCAAAATTATGTGCGGATATTTCCGCATCTAAGCTTTCCTGCGTCCAGTCCTTTCCAATACAAATTTGTCCAATTTGTCCAATTTGTCTAATTGCTTCATCAGCACTAACTTTTTTAATTTCGTACTTTCCTGCAGATATTCCCGCCGGGACAGAGGCAGTAAAAGTATCATTTATCATCGCTTCAATCGTTTCATCTCCCATCGAAGCCAATATTTTCTTAGATGTAATATTTTTTATGATCATACGTGTCATCCCGAACTTGTTTCGGGATCTCTCGCGAATGCGAGCGTTTCTTTTTTTCTTTTAAGAAATATATATTTAAATATAATTATTTTATTTAAAAATATATTTTTATACTTTTAAACTATTAAACTTTTAAACTATTTTATTTTTTACTCACCAGCTTTTTCTCTGCCTGATAAACAACCTGGCGGGTGTGGTCAATGACATCCGGATTTACGGAAACTGAAGTGATTCCCCATTCCACCAGCTTTTCTGTTAAATCCGGAAAATCAGATGGCGCTTGTCCACAAATAGAACACGTAACATTATATTTATTGCAGGTTTTAATAATCCTTTCAAAAGACCACAGCATTGCTTCATTTCTTTCATCATATTCCGACGCCACATGTTCATTGTCCCGATCCACTCCCAATGTCAGCATTGTCAAATCATTAGAACCCACGGAAACCCCGTCAATACCCGCTTCAATAAATTTATCCAAAAGAATAACGTTAGACGGAATTTCACACATCATCAAAAGTTTAAAATTTGGTCCGCGGTGAAGCCCTGCCTTGGTAATTATATCTTTTACTTTCACCAACTCGCTAACGGTCCTGCAAAATGGAATCATCATCCACAAATTATTAAATCCTTCATTTTCGCGGACATTTTTAATAGCCGTAAGTTCCATGGCAAATACTTCCGGCTGTACCAAATAGCGGTAGGCTCCTCTGAACCCAATCATCGGGTTTTCTTCGTGCGGTTCATACAAATCTCCTCCCTTTAAACTCCGGTATTCATTAGTTTTAAAGTCGGTGACGCGGTAAATAACCGGTCTTGGGTAAAAAGCCTGTGCAAAAGTTGTCAGTTGTTCAGTCAGACCACTTATGAACACATTTTGTTTCCGATCGGCAATAGCTTTTTTCGGGTGAATGCCGATTCCCGCCAACATAAATTCCGCCCGCAATAAACCTACTCCGTCACAATTTTTGGCGGCAATTTCTTTAGCTTTGTCCGGTTCGGCAAGATTAACATATACTTTTGTGGCTGTTTTTAGGTTTTTTATTTCCACCATTTCCGGTGCCGGATTTTCCTTGCTATAAATAGCCGCTTTAGATAATCCCCCCATATACACCTTTCCCTCGGCCCCGTCTACGGTGATAATTTGGTCATTTTTTAGGATTTTGGTAGCCTCTTCCGTTCCCACCACGGCCGGAATTCCCAATTCTCTTGATACAATAGCGGCATGGGAAGTTCTTCCCCCCTTATCCGTCACAATGGCACAGGCCTTCTTCATTGCCGGAACATAATCGGGATTAGTTTGCGATGCCACCAAGACGTCACCGGGCATAATTTTTCCGATTTCCTTGGCACTCTTTAGAATTTTTACCGGGCCATAGGCAATACCCGGGCTGGCGGGAGCCCCTGTTACTAAAACGCGCTTGGTTTCCTCCTCTTTCTTAGCTTGGTTAATATCAATTTTTCCGGCAGACGGAGCTGCAGTAGTAGTTATGGGACGGGTTTGAACTATAAAAATTTTTCCGCCGGCAACTGCAAATTCACTGTCTTGAGGAAAATAATAATGCTTCTCCAGTTCCATCGCCAATTTGGCACATTCCTTAATTTGACTGTCCGAAAGCTTACTTTGCAGAATTTTTTTCTCCGGGACTTTAATTTCCTTTGTTTCTCCATCGGTTTTTCTCTCCAGCATTATTTTTTGTGGGGAAATAATTCTGTCCACGATCATCAAATCACTTTTGTTTACTTCATAGTGATCCGGGGTAACTTTTCCCTGAACAATAAATTCTCCCAATCCCCAAACGGTTTCAATAACCACCCTGTTTTTATTATTGGTAACGGGATCAATAGAAAACATAATTCCGGAAATTTCCGAAGGAACCATCAGTTGGACAACGGCGGCAATTTTAGAGCTGAAATGATCTATCTTTTGTTGTTCACGGTAAAAAATAGACCGCGCTTCAAAAAGAGAGGCCCAACATCTCCTCACGGCGTCCACCACATTTGCTTCTCCGCGGATATTTAGGAAAGTTTCGTTCTGACCCGCAAAAGATGCCGTTTTGGAATCTTCGGAAGTGGCGCTACTGCGGACCGCAACCGGAGGGGTACCATGGCTTAATTTTTTTAATATTTTAGCCAAGCGAGAACTGCTTGTGAAAATTTCCTTACTTAGTTCAAAATAATGTGTCATTATGTCCTGAGCCAATTTTTTTGGAATAGACGATGTGACAATTAATTTTTTTACACTTTTAGAAGCCTCTGATAATCTAACCGGGTCCGAAACATCCAAATTATCTAAAATTTTGTGAATTTTAGGAACAAGATTGTTTTCTTTCAGGAAAAGATCATAGGCAAAAGCGGTGACCACAAATCCTCCGGGCACAGGAAACCCATTCCGCAACATTTCTCCCAAATTTGCCCCTTTTCCACCAACAATATTTACGTCTTCCTTATCAATTTCACTAAACTTTACAATATTTTTTTGTACAGTCATATTTTTTTGTGTGTGTCATCCCGAACTTGTTTCGGGATCTCTGACGAATGTCAGCATTCGCGAGAGATGCTGAAACTAGTTCAGCATGACACTTTTATACTTTTAAATATTTTGTGATATATTTTTTTCCAATTCAGAAATTATTTCATTTGCTTTATTTTCCCCCGTAGTTTCCAGGTTAAGCCTTAAAAGTGGTTCCGTCAAGCTTGTTCGTAAATTAAAGCGGTAATTTGTACCGTAAACCGTCAAGCCGTCAACCACAAAAACCTGAACATCCTTTTTGCGGTAATATTCTGCCAATCTTTCCAGAATAAAAGGGGCTTCAACAGGATCTACGGGAAAATTTTTCTCGGGTAATTCAAAATATTTATTTGAAAGTTGGGCAATTTTTTCCTTTGCATAGCCACTTTCCCAAAGAGCTAAAAATTTAAAGGCGGATAATAAACCGTCATCAATGGTATAAAAATCGGAATAAATAAAATGTCCGGAAATTTCTCCGCCAAAAATAATTTCAGGATCATCTCTCATGGCAAATTTTAAAAATTGTGACCAGGCGGGAAAAACTTCAATAGTTCCTCCGGCTTCTTCCACCAAATCACGCACCACCAAGCCGGTACGGACATCAACGGCTACCTTTCCACCGGGATGATTTTTTACTTCTTCAGCCGCCAAAATACCCATAATAAACGGCATGGGGATAAGTTTCCCTTTTGAATCTACAAAAACCACCCTGTCTCCGTCGCTGTCCCACATAATTCCTAAGTCGGCGTTAGTTTCCACAACTTTTTTAACCAAATCTACTCTATTTTCCGCGTACATCGGATTCCCCGTATGTGACGAACTCACCAAAGAAAAATTAATCCCCAACCTGGTAAAAGAAACCATTACGGGGGTAACCATGGAGCTTTTGGAAATATCCAAAACCACTTTTGAGTGGAACTCTTTTTTGGGCAACCGGGAAAAAATATCGTTTAAGTAATCATCCGTATGATTAATTCTTATAGCCTCCAATTTAGGAACGACAATACCTTCTTTTGACATTCCCTGCACAATATTTTTTAAACTTTCCATTTCCCCCTGATCAAAGGGAATACCACCTTTATTGGCAATCTTAAATCCGTTTTCGGAGTCGCTGACATGAGAAGCGGTAACCATTATTCCCAGATCAAAGTCTTTTGTGGCCAGCACTTGATAAAATTCCGGTGTGGGGACTTCAAAAAGATCATAAATTTCCTTGCATCCTGTTGATAATCCGTCGATTAAGAAATTTTTCAAAGGAGAGGATGATTCTCTGGTATCGGAAGCAACCACAACTTTAATGGGCCTTTTAAATTGTGTTAAAGCCTTTCCTACAATAAAAGCCAATCTTTCGTCAACAACGTCAGGATATTCACCCCGGATATCAAATAATTTAAAGGCAGTATTGATATTCACTATTTAATATTAGACGCTTAACAGAAAAAGTTCAATGCTAAAAGATAGCCCCATTGGCAATCTCCCGGTTTTATTTTGATAATCCATCTCCAGCAACTTTTTATAAATACTTTCAAGTTTATTTTGTCCAAAAGCTTTTGCCTGGGAAACTACTTTTGATTGTTGCCAAGGAGTCAGGGATAAGGGATTTAGCATCAGCCTAAATTGCCTTACAATCATTATAAATATATATTCCGCGTCTCCGCTTTGAAGACAACTTCTAAATAATTCCACGGACTTTTTTCCGTTGCCGGGTAAAATATTGTCACAAAATTTAAAAATTAACGTGTCGGTTTTAAAAAGCAAAATTTTTGTTTCGTATTTTTTAAATTTATCCAAAATAGTCTTTCCTATTTCCTTGTCATACCAAAAAACCATATCGCATTCATTTTTGCCAATTTCAAACTCCAGGCAATTTTCTACAATCACAAGTCGTTTTTCGGATAAAAGAGATTGGGACTGTGTTGCTTGAATCAGATCGGTAGGGGAAAGATTTTTGCCTTCCAACACAACAATTTCTCCGGAAAAGTTAGTCCTTATTTTTTCCAGTTCATTTCTACCGGCAACTACATTATCACCGTGAATTATAGTAATCATACACTTACGTCATCCTGGAGGGAGCGTTAGCGACCGATAGGATCTATCTAGATTCTATCACTCACTTCGTTCGTTCCAGAATGACGACGATTTATATTTTTTATAAATAATCTCCACGTTTTGGCGGTTGACATGCCTGCCTCTATTGCGGTGTGGCACTAGAGCCCCGCTAAAAGTTTTGGGGATATGCATCAGTTCGTGAATCATCGTTTTTTCCCTGTCCTTCTGCGACATTTTATCAAAGCGTTCGGCAATTACTTCAATAATATATTGCGGTTTAACTTTCAGGGCCATTTGCCATGGTCTTGGTAAACTCCAAATTCTGGCTATAGCCCGGGAGGTAGTCCCCTTTCCTCTAATGGCGGTTATTTTCTCTCCGTCAATATGGGTAAACAGATTCGTTTTTAAGATTTTTTTAATTAAAATTAATATATCCGGTGCTATTTCCCAGTCCATGCGTTGATGATATCAGAAATTTTATTCCAGAGTAGGGCAAACGAAAATGATGTAGAAACCTCTCTATTATTAGCAGGTTTTTCAATTAGGATATTTTTATTAACATTTGCAATTATTGGTTCTCCTTTTGTTTTTGACATATTTTTAATTTCCAGAGCAAAGGGTTTAAAATCTCCGTTTTGATTTATAAAACTAAAATCCATAAAGGGTTGGGTTTGGGCATTTAATAGAAATGGGGTGATGGCAACGATATTTTCATCCCTCCAAAAATTCTCAAAAGCGTTTTTTAGCCAGCCGCCGTTTTTCCAGCCGGCCTCGGTTATAAATATTGGTTTTTTTGGATTACCCAAATACCCCAATTCATATCTGTAACTTAAAATATTCACAGGATTGTAACTGCTGGGATAAGTTGAAAATGCCGGGTTTCCGTAAGCATGAAAAGACAAGCCGTCAACTTTATCTAAAACGTCGGGCCAGGCGGCAAGCATTTTTTGATAGTAGGAATATGGGTCAAAAGAGGCATCCATCCCCGCCGAGATAACGAAAAAGTCAGGACTTCTTTTGTGAAAGATATCAATGGCACGGTCCAAAACTCTGGCGTATTCCGACGGGTTTACAAATCCCCCCCATTCGCCGTCGTGATTTGGCTCGTTATAAACAACAACATAACGGTTTTTAACCGGCCAGGGGAGTCCGTCAAGAAAATTGGCAAAATCCACAAGGTCGTATTCATTAGGCGCCATCCAGTGATCATCTACAGGAAAAGAAGCGATTCTTAAAATCGGAATAATATGTTTCTCGGTAGCTTTTTCCATAAAGGCGGTCCACTTTAAAAGATCTCTTTCATTGGCTCTAATAGGAATAGTTACGTATCCCCAATCTCCTCCCGAAGAATTTACCAACTCCGCCGCTTTCTCAATTTCCGTAGTTTCTAAAATATGTATCCCGAATTTATTATTGGGAACACTCAAAGGCTCATAAATCGCCGTAACTGGTTTAGAAATTAATCCAATTAGTCCAATAAATCCAATTAGTCCAATAAATAATTTTTTCACCCTCAAATTATACCATTGAAAAACTATCTAAACGGGGATACCATATAACCATGCTCACTAAATCCGACCTACTGGCAATCAAAGGATTACTAAAACCTCTGGAAACAGATATTGGTGTAATTAAATCAGATGTGAGTTCATTGAAAACAGACGTCGGAACGTTGAAATCAGACTTCAAGGATATGAAATCCAGAGTAATAAATTTGGAATCGGATATGAAGGTTGTCCGGTCAGATATTAAATTATTGCATAAAAAATCTGATAAATTTATGGCGAAAACAAACGCAAATACTAAGGGGTTAAAAACTTACAAAAATGTTGTCAGAAGAAAAATAAATTTAGTGGTTGATACTTTTGATGACAGATGTTTAAAATTGGAACAAAGTCCAAATTTCGCCATCCTCCGCCCAAATTAATTAAGTCTCGTTCCGTCGTCATGCTGGAGCGAAGCGATAGCATCTTTTCAAGCCCAGAATCTATTGTGTCATCCCGAACTTGTTTCGGGATCTCTAATCTTTTTAAACTTTTATACTTTTGCACACACCTGGTTTGCACACACCTGGTGTGTGTTGAGTGGACACATCAGGAAATTTTAGGAAAACT
>CAYHYP010000005.1:17177-19723 GCA_964360925.1 uncultured Gammaproteobacteria bacterium
TTTGCACACACCTGGTGTGTGTTGAGTGGACACATCAGGAAATTTTAGGAAAACTAGATTCGTAGGGTCTTGTCCTGCGAAGCTAATTTTGAAAAGATGAAGTATTTTATTTTCTCACGTAGAAAATTAGCCACCAATCTTTCAACATGACACTGTTTACCTTCAAGAGGGGAGGTCTCTGGAAGCTAGGGTGTCATTCTGGCCGGAGTCCAGAATCTTCAATATTTACGTTCGCAGGGGTTACACCCGCGAAGCTAGTTATTCTTTCCCAAGAAGTAAAATTCTTTTATCAAAACCGCCTCTAATGTCTTTTTTATGATTCTGCATTTTAATAACCTCGTCAAAATCAACTGAACATGCCTTAGCGATTGCTTGCAAAACTTCCAGATTATCTCCTATTTCTTCCATAATATGCGAATTATCTCTATCTGCTACTGCATGTTTTAATTCAGCACCTTCTTCAGTAAGTTTATTAACAAGAGCGTCAATAAATTCAGCTTCATTAAGTATTCTTGTTCTTGCTTTCACCTTTTCATTTGCTTCAATAATTTCAGGAATTTTATCCCGAACAAGTTTAGCACCTTGTTCCTCGGGGAAATTAGTATGTGTGTAAGTCATATATCTTTTATTATAATCCCCTGGCAGCTCTTTTAGCCATGGTTTCATCCAAAATTGCTTTGCGGATGCGGATATTTTGGGGGGTAACTTCCACCAATTCATCCTCGGCAATATAGCCAATGGCGTCTTCCAGCCCCATTATCTTCGGAGCGTTAAAATGCACCCCAACTCCTTCCCCTTTGGACCGGTGATTGGTTAATTGTTTTTCCTTACAAACGTTAATGCGCAGATCATCCCCACGCGAATTTTGGCCCACAACCTGCCCTTTATAAATTACTATTCCCGGACCAATAAATAATGTTCCTCTGTCCTGCATATTCACCAAGCCGTACAAAAGGGTAGTTCCGGCTTCATAGGCAATCAAGGAACCCTGATTACGGTCTTTCCATTCCACAGGATCAACTCCATATTCAAAAAATGAAGTATTGATAATTCCCAAACCCCGTGTATCAGTCAGAAATTCTCCTCTATATCCCAAAAGTCCGCGGGTAGGCACCACAAACTCCAGGTAAATTATTCCGTTTTCCACTTTCATATCCTGAAGTTGCCCGTGTCTTTCCCCCAATTTTTGCATCAAAATTCCGGAAAAAATTTCCGGAGCTTCCAAAAATACTTTTTCAAACGGCACTAAAATTTGTCCGTTTTCTTTTTTTTCAATAACCTGTGGTTTGGAAACCTGAAATTCAAAGCCTTCCCGACGAAGTCTTTCAATCAAAATTGCCAAATGAAGTTCACCACGGCCGGAAACTTCCCACGTCCCCTCAGGATTATCCGCCACTTGCAAGGCAGTATCCGTTTCCAATTCTTTAAACAAGCGGTCTCTTATTTGTCTTGAGGTAGAAAATTTCCCCTCTTTACCGGCAAAGGGGGAGTCATTGACCATAAAAGTCATCTTCACCGTTGGCTGTTCTATGTCAATTAATGGCATTGCCACCGGATTTAAAGGATCGGAAATGGTTTCCCCAATATTTACGTCGGGAATCCCGGCCACGGCCACAATATCTCCTGCGAACGCCTCGCCAATCTCCGTTTTTTCCAATCCTTCAAAACCAATAAGAGCAGTAATTTTATATTTCTTGATTACTCCTTCACGGTTAATATGAGAAATTTCCTGCCCGTTTTTAATTTTTCCGTTATAAATCCTACCCGTGGCAATCCTCCCTTTATAGTTGTCACCTCTGATTGTAGTTACGGAAATCTGTAATGGTTTTTCAATATCTCCGGTGGGTTCAGGAATATACTCTAAAATTGCTTCAAAGACAGGAGTTATATTAGTCATTTTTGAAATATCCGGCTCAAGTCCGGCAATCCCGTCCTTCCCTACGGCGTACAAAGTGGGGAAGTAGGCTGTTTCTTCATCGGCTCCAAGCTCCACAAAAAGATCAAAAGTTTTTCCCAAAACGTATTCCGGGCGGGCATCGGCTTTATCAATTTTATTAATGACAACGATGATTTTTAAACCTAATTGCAGAGCTTTTTTCAACACAAAACGGGTTTGGGGCATGGGTCCTTCTTTAGCATCAACCAATAAAAGCGCTCCGTCGGCCATCTTTAAAACGCGCTCCACTTCCCCACCGAAATCGGCGTGGCCGGGAGTATCAATGATGTTTATCTTGGTATCTTTCCATTGAACCGAAGCGTTTTTGGAAAAAATGGTAATCCCCCGTTCCCTTTCCAGCTCGTTACTGTCCAGGATGGCATCCTGACTGGATTGTTCTTTGTTCAAGGCAGTATGAGATTGACGCAAAAGAGCGTCCACAAGAGTGGTTTTTCCGTGATCCACGTGGGCGATGATAGCAACGTTTCTGATATTCATATCATTAAAAAAACCCGCCCTCGGCGGGATGACACACTATTATACCTCGTCATTCTGGCCGTGTCCAGAATCCTCTTCTAATATTCCCTTCCAAAACATTTTTAGATTTTAC
>CAYHYP010000006.1:0-17967 GCA_964360925.1 uncultured Gammaproteobacteria bacterium
AGTCAAGCTCTTCACCTCATTTGTAGTTTACCATTGACTTACTAGTTCGTCAAGGATATATAGTGGTGCTTATTTTGTCAGTTGGCGTGAGCGTCTATTTCTTTTGGCAAAATAAATAATTTGTTAGTTTTTACTTCCACTTTCAAATTCCTCTAAACCCAGAAGATTTTTCCCTCTTGACAATTGGATATAGTATACTATACTCAATTTATGTTAATTAGACGTACCATATATGATGATATTAAGGAGTCCGTGCTCAAGGGTGATGCCGTTACTATTTTATACGGTCCCAGACAGGCCGGAAAAACCACCCTCATAGAACAACTACGAACAGAACTCCCGCAGGATTTAACCTATTTTGTTACCGGTGACGACCTTCGTGTCCAGGAAGTTTTTGGAAAAACAATAGAATCATCTCTTAAAAGCCTTCTTACCGGAAAAAAATATCTCATCATAGACGAAGCCCAACGTATTGAAAATATAGGGTTGACTCTAAAACTAATCCACGATCTTCTGGGTTTAAAAATCCTCGTTTCCGGATCGTCATCTTTTGACCTAGCTAACAAGGTTAACGAACCGCTAACCGGAAGAACTAAAACTTTTTTTCTCTATCCTCTCTCTTGGGGAGAAACTCAACAAAACCCGGATTTAAGAACTAACCCTGAAAAAATTGATAATCTTTTACGCTTTGGCTGTTACCCAAAAAGCCATTTATTAACGAATGAAAAAGATAAAGAAGACTATCTTTACGAAGTAATTAATAATTACCTTTACCGCGATCTTTTAAGTTTTGATAACATCCGCAAACCTAAAAAAATTATTGAACTTCTGTCTCTGCTTGCCTTGCAAATTGGAAATGAAGTTTCTATCCAACATCTCTCAAATGATTTGGGAATAACTAAAATATCTGTTGAAAACTATCTGGATATTTTAGAAAAAATGTTTGTTCTTTATAATTTACGGGGTTTTAGCCGTAACTTACGATCAGAGGTAACTAAAACTTCCAAATATTTTTTTCTGGATTTGGGTATTCGTAACGCCCTTATCCGAAATTTTAACCCCCTAAAAATAAGAAACGACGTGGGGGGTTTATTTGAAAATTTTGCCGTTATTGAGCGAAAAAAATATTTAGATAACAACCGTCTGGGTGCAAATTTATATTTTTGGCGAACCTACTCCCAAAATGAAATTGACTTACTTGAAGAACGGGAAGGAAAAATCCGTGCCTTTGAATTTAAATTAAAAAAAGGGGCCACTTCTTTCAAAAAATTCTTGGGTGAATATCCCAATTCCGAATCAAAACTTATCACCCCAGATAATTTTTATGACCTATTTTAACTTCCCAAAAGACCAATTTAAAAAATTAGTAAAATATTGGCAATATTTTGTGATCTTTTTTCTTTTGATTTTACTTTTATCTCTTGTTTTGTTTCTCAAAGATCTGCCTGCCCCGGCAACATTAACCAACAAACCGGTGGCTCAATCAACGAAAATTTTAGACAGAAACGGGGAATTACTGTATAACATTTATGTCAGTGAAAACCGAACACTAATTCCAATTTCAGATATCCCCTTATCTTTAAGACAGGCTACTTTGGCTATTGAGGACAAAGATTTTTATAAACATGGCGGCATTGATATTTTTGGCGGAATTTTACGGGCTCTTAAAAATAATCTCACCGGAAAACCACTTGAGGGCGGATCAACAATAACCCAACAACTGGTAAAAAATGGGTTACTTACCAATGAACGTACTATAATCCGTAAAATTAAAGAGGCAATTTTATCTTTTTGGACGGAAAAAATTTATACTAAAGATCAAATACTGACAATGTATTTAAACCGGATTCCTTATGGAGGGACGGCATATGGGATAGAAGAAGCTTCGCAAGTTTATTTTAAAAAACACGCAAAAGATTTAACATTGGCACAGTCGGCATTTCTGGCCGGGTTACCTGCCGCCCCAACTTTTTATTCTCCGTACGGAATTGATCCGGGTAGAGCCGTAATCAGACAACACCAAGTTTTACAAAGAATGGTTGAAGACGGCTATATCACTAAAGACCAGTATCTAGAAACCAGCAACCAGCCACTAGAACTTGCCAGTCCGTCGGCGGGAATAAAAGCTCCCCATTTTATAGCTTATATCAAAGATATCTTGGTCAATAAATATGGAGAAAGTACCGTAGAACAGGGAGGATTAAAAGTTACCACTTCCCTTGATCTGAATTTGCAAGAAACCGCTCAGGCATCCCTTTCCGCAGAAATAGAAAAGCAAAAAAGTTTAAAAGTAGGAAATGGGGCTGTTCTGATAACAAAACCGCAAAGCGGAGAAATTTTGGCTATGATCGGATCGGCTGATTACTTTGCTTCCGAAAGCGGAAAATTCAATGTAATTTTGGCCAACAGATCCCCGGGGTCAGTGATTAAACCTTTAAATTTTGCTTTGGGTTTTTTAAAAGGAACCACCACCCCGGCCACGGCTTGGATTGATTCTTCTTTTTGTTTCCCGCCGTATAACGGGAAATCTTACTGCCCGCAAAATTATGACAACAAATTTCACGGAGTAGTGCAAACCAGATTCGCCCTTGGAAATTCCTTTAATATCCCCGCCGTTAAAGAATTGGCCTTAAATACTGTTCCCGATTTTATTGCCACGGCTTCAGCCATGGGGCTAACCACACTTAATGACGATCCCAACCGTTACGGATATTCCCTAACTTTGGGCGGAGGTGAAGTAAAAATGATTGATATGGCAGTGGCTTTTGGAGTTTTTGCCAATTCCGGCAGAAAACAAAATTTAGTCCCTATTTTAAAAGTTGAAGATCAAAATGGAAAAGTTTTGGAAGACAACCAGTCTCCAGTATCTAGTATCCAGCAACCAGAATGGGACGGAAGTAAACCGTGGATCCCACATGACAATTTTGTTTTACCCAAAGAAGTAACTTTTCTTATTTCTCATATCTTATTGGATGACGGAGCCAGAACTACCACTTTTGGTGCCGGATCAATTTTGAATATTCCCGGTCAGGCAGTCTCCGTTAAAACCGGAACGACCGAAAATAAACGGGACAACTGGACAATCGGTTATACTCCGTCGTATTTGGTAGCTGTCTGGGTGGGAAATAATGATAATTCTCCAATGAGCCCTTATTTGGAATCGGGAAATACCGGCGCCGCGCCGATCTGGAATAAAATTATGCGGTATGTTTTGCAAGGGGAAAAACCCCAGTGGCCGGTAAAACCGGACGGAGTAGTTTTTACGGAAGTTTGTGCTCTTTCCGGCTTACTCCCCGACCGTGGTTGCCCTACCCGCGGAGAATATTTTATCAATGCTTTCGTTCCTAAAGAAAAAGATAACGTTTGGGAAGTTAAAAAACCGGTCACGGTTTATAAAGATTCCCATAAACAACCTGCGGCCAATGACAAACCCAATCCCGATCAACTAACCACCGAAGACCATACTGTCATCTCCGATCCCTTTCAAAAAGACTTCTGTGCCGATTGCCCACTATAAAATTACTCCTTGACATGATGTTTGTATTTAGTAAAATACAAACACCATGATAGCTAGATCTATAGAAAATGAGCTACTCAAAGAATTGAAACCTGCTCACGTTGTGTGTCTTTTTGGAGCAAGACGGACCGGAAAAACGTTTCTTTTGAAAAGTATTGCCAAAAAATTAAAGAGTAAAAAATTACTAAGTCTTCATGGACAAAATATGCGGGTTAGAGAAGTGTTTTCTTCTCAACGCATAGAAATTATGCAAAAATACACTGCCGGATATGATACGGTTTTTATTGATGAAGCCCAGTATATCCCCAACATTGGCCTGAATTTAAAACTCGCCGTTGACACCATCCCAAGTCTATCTTTTTTAGTTACCGGATCTTCATCTTTTGATCTTAAAAATAAACTTGGGGAACCCCTTGTTGGTCGCAGTACCTTTCTAAAACTTTATCCCCTTTCTCAACTTGAACTTTCTAAAAAAGAGACCCCTTTGGAAGCCACAGCCAACTTGGAAACACGACTTATTTATGGATCATACCCACAAATTGCTGTTTCAACAACGGACAACCAAAAAATGAAAATTTTAGAAAACCTACGGGATGGCTATCTGCTAAAAGACATTTTAACCCTTGAAAATCTAAAAGATTCTGTTTTTGTTTTTAACCTTTTACGCCTAATTGCTTTCCAAATTGGTCATGATATTTCTTATCTGGAATTGGCTCAAAATCTCAATACTCATCCGGACACCGTCCGGAGGTACTTAGAACTTTTAGAAAAGATTTTTATCATCTTTTCCCGTCAGGGATATAGCCGAAATCTGCGTAAAGAGTATACTAAAACCCCACGGTACTATTTCTGGGACAACGGCATTCGGAATGCTCTTATTTCTAATTTTAATTCTCTAAGTTCACGTGATGATGTTGGAGCTCTTTGGGAAAATTATTGTGTTTCCGAACGGGCAAAAAGGAATGATTACAAAAACATTTTTGTTAATTATTTTTATTGGCGAACTTATGATCAGAAAGAAATTGATTTAATTGAAGAAAGAGGTGGAAAGTTATATGGTTATGAAATGAAATATGGAAATGCAAAAACTAAAAAACCTGATGAATTTTTATCAACTTACCCCGGTTCTGAATATAAAATCATCAACAAAGAAAACTATCTAGATTTTATTACTTAACCCCTTCCAAAAAAACTTCCTGTATGCCAATCCTTACAAACCTTAAACCTTGACAAAGCTTACAAATTATAACTTCAAAATTTGATAAACTAAAAACCAGTCTTAAGGCGAGGTGCCTGGAAAGAAATTACCAGTTGATTGCTCAATATAACATACATCACTTGACAAATTTGATAACATATGTTACTATTGTTTTATGTTAAAGATTCCAAAACAAATTTATTTTGATGAACCGATCCTGACGCTCTATAGTCAATATGCTCAACAGCAAAATATTTCCTTTGCGGCGGCTATTAGGAATACACTGGCCGCTCATCCGCCAAAAATAGGTCAAGTTAAAAAACCCTCTCTTTTAAAATTTTATGGTGCCGGCAAAAGTCCTTATAAGAAACTTTTCTCTGCCAAAGAGGAACGCGCCGCTTTTTATAAAGCTGTTGGTGAAAACTTTGCTCTTGAAGGAATATGACCAATAAAATTTTTGCTGACACCAATATTTTCATTCGTTTATATCTTCAGGACAACCCAAAATTAAGTCCTTTGGCCAATAATATTATTTCTGCTTGCGAAAGCGGAAGATTCACTTTGGTAATTTGTCCCGTCACTATTCTGGAAATAGTTTGGTTACTTCTCTCTTTTTATAAAATTCCTAAGGGAAAAATATTACTTTTTCTTGAAGAAATTTTGTTAATTTCAAGCATTGAAGTGATTGACCGACCATTAATAGAAAAGGTCTTATCTCTCTATAAATCAAAAAAAATAGACGTTACTGATGCTTATTGGATAGCAGTTATGGAGCAGGAAAAAATAAAGGAAATATTTTCTTTTGATCAGGATTTTGACAAAATTCCCATAATCACCCGTTTGGAAAAACCTCAATCGTAGTAAAATTGGTTGTGAAGAAAAATATTGTAATTTCAATTGGAATATTTTTACTGACGTTTGCTGTAACTTTTATCTTTTTATTTTTATCAGGCAAAAACCGGTCGCTTGTTTTAATTTCTCCTTTATCAAATATCTTTTTTAAAGAAAATTTAGTGCCTCACGGTCCCAAACAAGTCATTTGTTGTTTCCCTTATTGGAATCTGGACAAAATTGATGATGTTAATTTTTCCGTTTTAACCACAGTCTATTATTTTGCCATTGATATAAATGGCAACGGATCATTTAACGGTGATGACCCCGGCTGGCCAAAAATGTACAGTGAAGATTTTGAGAAATTAAAGGCTAAAGTTATGGAAAACAAACTGCGATTTGGCCTGACAATCGTTAATCTTGATGCTGACAGCATTGCCCAAAATGTAAATAATGAAATTAATCAAAACCGCCTGATAAAAAACACCATAAAAGTGATGAAAGAAAAAGGGTTTACGGATTTAAATATTGATTTGGAATACGCCGGAACAAATGATTTGCAAACAACAAAAAACTATACCAATTTTGTAGCTAAAATGACAAAAGCGGTAAAAGAAGAAATTCCTTATTCAAAAGTTTCCATTGATTCATTTGCAGATGCCGTGGCCAAACCTCGGGTTTTTGACGCAAAATCTATTGGAGAAATAGTAGATGAAATAGTTATTATGGCATATGATTTCCATAGAATTAATTCCATTGTTGCCGGACCAATTGCTCCTCTTTTTGATGTTGCCGACAGCGTTTCAGATTATTTAAAGGTTGTCCCTTCGGAAAAAATTATTTTAGGAGTACCTTTTTATGGTTACGAATGGCCTACAGAAAAAAATGAAAAGGGGAGTTTTGTAATTAAAAGTTTCCGTGACCCGGAACTGGCTTCTTATCACCGCAGTCTGCAAACCGCAAAAGAAAATAATGCTGTGGTTAATTTTGATGATGTCACCAAAAGCGCCTGGTTTTCTTATTATGATAAAGATTCCTATTCCTGGCGTCAGGTGTGGTTTGAAAACGAAAGAAGTCTGGGATTGAAATTTGATTTGGTCAATCAAGCCGGTCTTTCCGGAATCGGCATCTGGGCACTGGGTTACGACGGCACCAACGCCGCCCCCTTGTGGCAAACAGTCAGAGAAAAATTGAGGTAAAATAAGGATAAGTACAAAATGTACATACCCTTGACGTAGAAACTGTTGGTGGAACCCAAAAAATGATTAGCCAGGGTTGGATATGAACGGATACAAGAAATAGAAGATCCTGAATTAGCTACTAAAAGAACAAGGGTGTCTTATGGTTTGAAATGGTGTCATGCTGAACTAGTTTCAGCATCTCCCCGCCCAGGGCGGGGTGGATATCTCAAACAAGTTGAGAGATCCCGAAACAAGTTCGGGATGACAGTTTACTAACACCTATGGCAGTAAAATCGCTGGCAACGCCCGTAAGGAACTGGAAATTAAAAGTGGCAAAAAAGTTTCCACCAAACAAACCTTTTTGCCAAAATCACAAAATAGAAAATTGAAATAGTAATTTCTATTGACAACAGCCTATCCCTATAGTATAATCTCGTCGTTGGGAGTAAAACTATGACAGAAAAACTAAAAAGAGTTGCTCAAGTTTTTGTTGAATTGGGAGAGTCTGGTGGTACTGTGTCCGAAACTGATTCTGTTGTTATTGACAAAGGAGATTTGGATGAAAAAATGCATGAAGCAGGTTTTTCGATGGGCGAACATCAAACCAAAATGCGAGTAATTAATTGGGGGACAAGAATTTTTGTGAATGATGTCCCCACTTCTATAGAAGCATTAAAAGACATACGTGTAATGACACTAGAAGAAGCTTATCAGAAAAGATCGAAGATCTTGGGCCTGTCCTAGACAAACTATCAACTCTCGCCAATTTTGTCCTCTTTTGACCCATTGATTTCTGCTCACGCTTAATCAATAATCAATTTGCCTTGGGAAGCATACCAAAAGAACGGTATGCCGCAAAAAAAATATGCTAGAAAATCAAAGCTAAAAACAGGAACTTCGGCCGGGCATTTTTCAAATGCCATTGGTCAATCTTTTCTTTTCACTTTTGAACTTTTTTTCTACAGTGCCGTTTGGATAGGAAATTTTTTGATAAAATTATTTTCTACAACCTTTTTTGTCCTCTGGGACAGCATAAAAACTATTTTTTGGCTTTTAACAATTCCATTAAACGGCACTCGTTGGCTTTTGGGGGTCATTTTTTCAAAAGTTAAAAAAGTTTATTTCTTTTTTAAATCATTTTTAAAATGGCCGCGGATAAAATTTAAACCCGTATCTTTTAAATTTGATTTAAGTCCAAACAGATCGGTTATTTTAGGTTTTGTAGTTTGTTTTCTTATTTTATTTTTGCCTTATTACGCCAAAATCCAGCTTGATCAACTCCCCAATCCCAAGCTTTTGACTATGCGGGATATTCCCGTTTCTACAAAAATTTATGACCGGAACGGTACCCTTCTTTATCAAATCTATTCAGATGAAAATCGTAGTATGGTTACTTTGGACAATTTGCCAAAATATGTGGTTCAGGCCCATATTGCTATAGAAGACAAAAATTTTTACCGTCATTTTGGTTTTGACCCTTTTGGAATTATTAGAGCCGCTTTTGCCAATGTCCGGGGCGAAAGTGTCCAGGGCGGCTCCACCATTACCCAACAACTTATAAAATCCGCTCTTTTGACTTCTGAGAGAACCGTGCAAAGAAAAATTAAAGAGATTTTTCTGTCCCTTTGGGCAGAACGCATGTACAACAAGAATCAAATTTTGACAATGTATCTAAACCAAGTCCCTTATGGTGGGGCCGCTTACGGGATTGAGTCGGCGGCTCAAACCTATTTTGGTAAACCGGCTAAAGATTTAACTCTCTCTGAAGCGGCGGTATTGGCAGGTTTACCATCAGCCCCTTCCGTCTATTCCCCTTTTGGCCCCCATCCGGAATTGGCAAAGGAAAGACAAAAACAAGTTCTTTCGGCAATGGAATCGCAGAGCTTTATTACTCCTCTGCAAAAAGAGGGGGCACTTTCTCAACCTATAAACTTTTCACTTCCGGCAACTTCCATTAAAGCTCCTCATTTTGTGATGTATGTCAAAGATTATTTGACGCAAAAATATGGCATTAGAACGGTGGAACAGGGAGGATTGGAAGTTACTACCACATTGGATTTACCCACCTATGAAGCAAACCTCAAAATGCTTAAAGAAGGTGTGGATGCCCAAAAATATCTTAACGTAGGGAACGGCGCCCTTTTAGTAACCGACCCTAAAAAAGGAGAAATTTTGTCTATGATAGGATCTACCGATTTTTTTGATTTAAAAAGAGACGGAAATGTCAATGTAACTTTGGCCCAAAGATCTCCCGGATCTTCCATTAAACCTCTTAATTACGCTTTAGGGTTTGAAAAAAATCTGATTACCCCATCAACAATTATTGATGATTCTCCCACCAATTTTAGAAATTATGCCCCACAAAATTATGACAACAAATTTCATGGAAAAGTATCCGTCCGCACTGCCCTTGCTTCTTCCTATAATATTCCTGCGGTAAAAATTTTGGAAAAAAACGGCTTGGAAAATTTTATGGAGTTTGCTAAAAAAGCCGGCATTACCTCTTTCACCGATCCTTCCCGTTATGGTCTTTCCCTAACTCTTGGAGGAGGAGAAGTCACAATGTTGGATATGGCAACGGCTTACAGCATTTTTCCCAATGGTGGTCAAAGAGTAGATCTTCACCCCACCCTTTTAGTTAAAAATTTCCGCGGTCAAATTTTAGAAGACTATCGTTTAGGACAAAATTTATCCAAAGAAAATGTTATCAGCTCTAAAACTGCCTTTTTAATTTCCAATATTTTGGCTGATAATAACGCCCGAACCCCGGCTTTTGGTCCCGGAAGTGCTTTGGTAATCCCCAATCAAACAGTTAGTGTCAAAACCGGAACGGCACAGGATAAACGTGATAATTGGGCAATTGGTTATACTCCGTCATATTTGGTGGCTGTTTGGGTAGGAAATAATGATAATTCACCAATGAGCCCTTATTTGGAATCGGGAAATACCGGGGCGGCGGCAATTTGGAATCCGGTTATGTCATATCTTTTAAAGGATAAACCTGATGAAGGAATAATTCGTCCGGATGATGTTATTGCCGTTTCAATTTGTTCAATAAACGGTTTACTCCCCTGCGAAAACTGTCCGGGAATCCATACTGAATATTTCACCAAAGGCACAGAACCAAAAACCGCCTGTAAAATTTCCAAAGAAGACCTGGACAAAATCCGTCACCCGGAAAATAAAGAGAAACAATAATTTTTTTACTCATTGACACAAAACCAACAGCCGTGATAACCTCTGAACGAAAGTATGATAGACAAAGCAAAAGAAGATATATACCTTTCCGGAGCAGAAAGTAGAGCCGTTCGAAGGGTTAGTTTTGGAGAAGGGACAAGTTATCAAGGGATTTTTGAAAAGTTTGACACTCTTGCGGTGGATGTTTGGAAGAATTTAGCTGAAAAGGCCGGCCTTTCGTCCCATCTTTCCGGATCTGATACACCGAAAGGTTTATTAGAAAAAGAGGGGGATGTTTCGTTCCTTAAAATAGAAAATGGACCAGATGAATATCCCGATCACATTGAAGTAGTTATGGTTTCTCCATGGCCAGCTAAACCTGATCATTACGAACAATGGAGTTTTTTCATACCGCGCTCAAGAAAAGTTTCTAGGGGCGAACCAATTTACATACAAAGATATATTGGCCATCGTGGATCAAGTGGGCTAGATACTAGGGAATTTTCTACCATCACACCAAATGGTATAAAAACTAAATTCGAAGAAGGGCCATTTTCTTCACGAGGAGATAAACTAATGGCAGACGAACTTGCCTTTGAGCATCCAGATTTTGGAAGAGCCGCTCAAAAGTTAGACGCATTTACTACCATCTCAGATTCTGCGATCGACCCAGCTCTTATTGAAGAAATACTTAAGGAAAAATTATCCTCGCTTTCAGCCACAACCAAAGTATCTCAAATCCACTAACCTTACGACTTGGTTTCTTCCGGCACAAACAAAGCAATTGTTTCTTTCTTAAACAAAATGAATTTCCAAATGAGTATTAAAAGCCATAGCCAAACGTTGGAGAAAAGCCAGGGATGGGTTACCTCTTCCCGATTCTAACCTGGAAATAACCGATTGTGTTGTTCCGATTTTTCCCGCCAAAAGTTTTTGTGTCATGCCTTTTTTCATTCTGGCTTCAATTACTGCCCGAATCACGGCAAATTCCGGCTGAAGTTTGTCATATTCAGCCTTGATTTTTGGATTTTTAAGTTGTTCTTTTATCCAAACCTCAACGTCTAGATGTTTTCTATCTTTTGGTGCAATTAATTTGGTCATATCGCATATATGCTATATTAAATCCTTCATTCTGTCAATTTCGCTTTATTGTCATCCCGAACTCGTTTCGGGATCTCTCAACTTGTTTGAGACACACGCTCGCATTCGCGAGAGATGCTGAAATAAATTCAGCATGACATCACGTTTTCAACGCGAAACTCGTACTAAAGAGTACAATACATTCATGCACAAATTTACTACTGACGAACTGGTGGCACAAAAACCCGCTGTTTCTAAATTCAAAAAAATGAAACGCAATCCTATTGTCTTTGTTTTGCACAACATCAGATCACTCCAAAATGTAGGTCTTTTTTTTAGACTAGCAGACGCCATTTTAGCAGAAAAAATATATTTAACGGGCTATACCGGATATCCGCGCCTGGAAAATGATCCAAGAGAAAAAAGAGTGATAGATCACGCTGAAAAAGAAATTGAAAAAACGGCCATAAAACTTGTGCCATTTGTTCCCTGGGAAAAATGTGACAAAATTCCAGAATTACCTGGATATCAAAAAGTTTGTGTAGAACAAACGAATGAAAGTGTTGATTATCAAAAAACAGAATTCAAAAAACCTGTTGCTTTAATTTTTGGCCATGAACGCACCGGGGTAGAAGATGAAATCTTAGAAAAATCGGATTTAATTGTTCATATCCCCATGCTGGGTATGGGTAATTCCCACAACGTAGCCATGTCCGCGGCAATTATTAGCTATCACATAATGACGGCACTTGACAATCTTTACACGGCTTTCTAATATGTTGCTACACCATGAACAAAAATATCCTCATAGTTTTGGCATTGATTTTAGGGTTAGTTCTTCTTGGTGGGGCTGTTTTTGCCGTTTATAAACTTGGGACACAAGTCCAAACACCGGTCGTAACAACGGAAATTCCAAAACAACCAATAGTACCAAAAGACTTATTTAAACTGGAAATTACCAGCCCAACAGATAAACTTGTGATTAAAATGCCAAGCGTTTTGATTCAAGGAACGACGGTTCCGGATGCCGAAGTATCTTTTAATGAAATTAGTGTCAAAGCTGATACTACGGGAAAATTTACCGGAAATATCCCTTTATTTGAAGGAGAAAATCCTATCATCATAACTGCCATTGACACTGAAGGTAATATGATAGAAAAAGAAATAAGTGTTATTTACGAACCTTAATTTTATGAAAAAATTACTCGTTGCTTTAGGAATTTTATTTGTAATCTCGTTTGTTTTTACCACGAAAATAAATGCCAAAACCGGCACACCAACAGCCGAATTACTAAAATCTGTCAAAGTTAAGGGTATTGTTTCTGCCCTTGGCCCTAACAGTTTGACGGTAAACAACACACCAATCAATGTTACTGCCACCACAATTTTGTTGCATAAATACGGAGCTAAGGCCAAATTATCTGAATTTAGTGTTGGAGATGAAGTGGTGGCTCAAGGAAATAAATTAATTCGCAATATGTCCACTCAAAAACGCCGCGGTGTTTTCTTGGGAAAAATTACTTCTGTTTCCAATACCGGCTTTGTTTTGACCCCGGAAAAAAGACCCGCCCAAACGGTTGGAGTTAATCTTTTAACAAAATATGTTGGCCGAGGAGAAAAACCTATCCTTTTAAAGGATATTAAAGTTAATGATAAAGTGATGGTTAAAGGCTTGTGGGATACAAAATTAAATACCATTACTGAAGTTACTTTTGTCCGTGACTATTCTCCGGCTACTTCTTCAGGGAAACTTAAATAAATGGAAAAAGACGCCAAATTAAGAATTTTAGTTTTTGCCAGTGTTGTTGTTGTTTTGCTGGCGTTGCTTTTGGGGTGGATGATAACCGGAGATCTGGGAGAAAAAATTGTGGCTAATAATCAACAAACAAGCGAAATTAGTGATGACATTGAAACCGGTTTGGTAAGCAAAGTATTGGATGGTGATAATGTTGAACTTTCTAATAAAAGGAGAGTAAAGTACATTGGAGTTGTTGCCCCAAAAAAACAGTGTTTTGACGTCCAGGCCACTCAAAAAAATAGCGAATTGGTCTTAAATAAAACTATTCGTTTGGAAAAAGATGCCAGCAATCGAGATAAATCCGGGAAGCTTCTTCGCTATGTATATGTAAATTTTGAAAATCGAGAAATTATGGTTAATGATTATCTTTTGTCTTACGGTTATGTCAGACTTTTAAGTATTCCTCCCGATTTAAAATTTGAAAGACAATTTAACATCTCCGTTAATGAAGCAAATTTCCAAGACCGCGGATTATGGGCTTCTTGCCCCAACAAAACCTAATAAACACCTCTTGACATAGTATATAGTTTACTGTATACTATATACTATGAATACTAATACAGGCACAAATATCCTTAAATATATTAAAGAAAAATCGCAAACCAGACCCGCTGAATTAGTACATTCTTTTGGTTTCACCCAAGCGGCAATCCATAGACAGCTTAATAAATTACTGGCGCTAAAATTAATTGAAAAAATTGGTGCCCCACCAAAAGTATATTATCAACTCACCGGAAGTGGTATTGAAGAAGAAATTAAAAAAGCACTTATTAAAGATCCCCATATAATTTCTGCCTATATTTTAGGTTCGTATTTATCCGGAAATACAAACCAAGAGAGCGATTTTGATTTGGCAGTTGTTGTCAATAAAAACTTACCGGGGTTACAGAAAGAAATTTATAATTCTATACAAAAAATCAAGTTTCCCAGAAATTTGGATTTATCCGTCGTAGATAAAAATTCTTCTCCCCTATTTTTATTTCAAATAGTGAGCACCGGAAAACGAATTTTTGAGAAAAACACTCTTGAGGTCATTGCTTTTGAAGATTTTTCCTTGCACAATTATTACGATACGGCTCATTTAAGACATTTAAATTATTTATCCTTGAAAGAAAAATTCCTGTATGCCAATTAACAAAGACTTAATAGCCAAAAAATTGGAATTTCTCAACCGCCATCTTTCGGCGATAGAACGAATGGAGTTTGATGAACAAAGTTTTGCAGATGACGAAGATATCCACGATTTGATTATTTTCCGTTTGCAACAATCAGTAGAAACCTGCATTGATATTGCTAATCACCTCATAAATTCCCGTAATCTGCCACGCAAAGAAACGGCTAAGGATGCTCTATTATTTCTTGGGGACCAAAAAATTATAAGCAAACAGTTATCTCTAAATATGGGTGGGGCGGTAGATTTTAGAAATCGCGTAGTTCATGTCTATAATAATTTTGATTATCATGTTTTTTATAAAGATTACAAAAAAGACGTCAAAGATTTACGCCTGTTTGGGAAAGAGATTATAAAATTAATAGAAACTTCGCAAAAATCCTGACACTAAAAGAGTTTTTGAAATTGATATAATCAAATCATGAAAGTAATTCTTTATATGGCAATCACGGCAAACGGCATGATTGCTAAGATTGACGGAAACTCTGATTGGGTTTCTCCGGAAGATACAAAAAGTTTTTTAAAACATTCTAGAGATGCCGGAGTTGTAATCCTTGGACGCAAAGCCTATGAACTTTTTGACGAAAGCTATCCCTTACCCCTCAACAAGGGAACCCATTATGTAATGACAAGCAATACTGATATGTCATCGGACAATCCTACCGTCAAATTTACAAATCAAACCCCAGAAAAATTGATTAAAGAACTGGAAAATAAGGGACAAAAAGAAGCCTGTGTTATTGGCGGATCAATTACAGCAACAAATTTTATGCAAAAAGGATTAATTGATGAAATTTATTTGGATATTGAGCCGTTAATTTTTGGACAAGGAATGCCTCTTTTTGTCCCAACAGATTTTGAATTTAACCTTGAACTTTTGGAAGTTAAAAATTTAAGTCCGCAAACTGTCCAATTGCACTACAAAGTTAAGAAATAAGAGATTCTGGACTCCGGCCAGAATGACATGAGGTTCTTCCATTATTTATTTTTTTCTCGTTCTTCTCGTGCCTGTAAGAAGAATGTGGCCACCTCTTTTAATTGCGTCTTCCAATAAACCTTTAGCCAAAGATTTGTACGGACGCTTGACCACGCGAGCCACTTCTTTAAGGTCGTCTATTATTCTATTTGAAACTTGTAATGAAATACTTTGCATAATTTTATGCTAGCACCAATCCCAACAGGAAAATTAGAACCGCTCCCACAATTTGAATAAGGGCAATCATTTGAACTAACGGAGAAATTTTACTGTCTAAAATTTTTGTCATTAAATAAATCTGCCTGTAAATTACCAAACAAAAAACAACATAAAATAAAGTTAATACTATAAAAAATAATTTTACAAAAAGACCCAATTGTAAAAATTGTAAAAAATCAAAAATCATTTAGGTTCAACCTCCCATTCTTTTTCCTCTTCCTCCATAAGATCCTGTATTTTTTGAGAAACAAGGTTGGGGTGTGGAACGTTCATAAATTCAAAATTTGATTCCTCCGCAGCAGTCTGGATGTGAACGTTTCCAAAATCAAACATGCTCGCGAATACACCAATGCGAGAAGATGAAACATCCTGAATTCTTGAAATTCTGGTTGAATTTGTCTGGTGATAAATGATTGAGTACCAATCAATGTCCACAACCCGCTCGTTTGTTACGATGTAAACATTGAAAAACCAATATAAAAAATTAACAAAGGCGTAAGTAAAAGTGGCCAATAACCAAAAAATTGTAAAGACAAAACCTGTCCCCCCGCCCACTCCGGAAAGCATATTTAAAGACGCTAAAACCGGAAAAATAATAAGGGGGACTAAAATTAAACCTATGGTGACCAGAATCCATTTGACATTGGTTATAACGTGGGCGCGTAAAAGTAAAAGAACTTGTTCATCTTGGGTTTCTCCCTCAAAACGAATGGCGTCAGGCATTACGGAAAAAGCACTGAATATTGGATTGCCGGATTTTTCAAATTTTGGCTCAACCTTTTTTACTTCAACTTTTACTTCAACAGGTGTTTCCTCAACGGATTTATTAACGGGTTGGGAAATATCCGGCTCAACATTATCAACAGCAATTCGTGGCATGAGGATATTATACAATTTTCAGAGGAAAATTTTTCCAATTTCCACCGGTTTCTTTTAAAATCTGTTTGTCACTCTTTTTTATATCTTTCCAAGCACCAAAAAAAGACCGGTCAATTAACTTTGGCTTTTTGTTTCCAAAATAATTTTTGACCAATGAATATATTTTGTTAATCATTTTTGCTCAATATTAAAAAGCGGACCAACAATGGCAATGTTGGCAGGAGCACGAACATTAAAATAATCCTTAAAAGTTTTACCGTCAAAAGTTTTTGAACCGGCGTCACCGGATAAAGTGACAGAAGTGGTTTTTCCATAACCCAAATCAAAACTCATAGAAATACTGTCAATTCTGCTAAAGGCACCACTACCCAATTCTTGTTTAACTCTTCCCGCATCCCAACTGTCCCAATCATTCGTCTTTGCCGAAAGTAAAATTACATTAACAATATCCGCCACTTCTTCTGATTTTAACCAAGCAGATTTATTGTATTGTGTACGCCATCCTTGTGCATTATAAAAACAAGGCGAATCCCGATCATATGCTTTGCTAAACAAATCAGAGATATTATTTATGTCACCATTCGCATCTCTAAAATTTTTCGTCCAGGATGTTACCCCACCAAAAATATCTGCCGAAGTATGGGTATAACCGCCATCAGTAGACGAATACCAAGCCTTAATAACTTGACCACTATTTGTCATCACTTCGCCTTCTGTTTCTCTGACTGCCTTTTCCCAATTACCACCCTTATTTCCACCTTTATATACTTGGCATTCTTGTGTCGTGCAAATCGAATTCGCCCCTCCATTAGTGTAAGACCAAGCATAGGAACGCGCCGCAACAGCTTGTGCTTTTAATACTGCCATCGGCCAACTATCAGGAACTTCATAAATTCCAAGCATGTATTGCTCTAGCGCCATGGAATCATAACCCTGTACAGAAATGCTAATATTCGATTTCTTTTCAAAATTTATATTATTGAAATATGCTCGTAATATTTCCTGGTATTCCTGTCCAGAATTTGCTCTACCATAAGCCCCAAACTGACTCATTCCAACTCTGTGAGGAATCCCAAAAGTATAAAAGGCAAACCTTGGAGAAAAGCCGGGGTCAATGTTGCGATCGTCAGAACAAGCCATGGAAATACCAGCAGAACGTGACAAGTTCAGGCTTCCAATTTTTTGAGCGATCAATTCCTGTTGCCTCGCACTTATAGCTCCAATTGTCTGGTTTAATTGTGTCTGATAAGCTTTACTTTCTTTGACTAATTTACGAATTGGAGCCAAGGTTATTTCTAAATTCTTTTGTTTATTTGCCAACCAATTTTGATTTTCTTCTAAAGTCTTTTTTTGTGTTGCTAAATCAGAGATTTCTAGAGCTAAGCTTGTCATTAGCTTCTTTTCCTTGTTAATTAAATTTTGACGGTAAGACAAAGATTGAAGGATATCGCTAACACTTTCTCCAGAAAATAAAGTAACAAGCAAATATTCTAAAGACGAGGTCCAATTTTTTTTGTAGAAATCTCGCGCCTGAATATTAAATTTGTTTAAACGAACAACAAACTTACTTTCATCCAAGGAAATAGATTTTAATTTTTGAGAGATCAAAATTTCTAGTGATTTTACGTTAGCATCAATAGCGTTGATGTCTGCCTCTAAAAGACGCATTTTCTCCTCATGGGGCTTAAGAGAATTTGTTATTGTGCTTAAATCACGGCTACAATCCTCCGCTTTCTTTTGCAAAACTTCAGGCGAGTCTTTAATGTCTGGCAAAGCACATCCCGCTTCGGCAACAACAGGTTTTATTAAAAAAAGAAGAATAAAAATAATTAAAATAACTTTAATTTTTTTCATTCCTTATATTTTAGCAGTCTTTGTTCAAACTTTCCCAAAATTTTTCCGGCAACATCATTAGGATGAAAAAACATATATCCCCAACC